>CAZQKF010000102.1:961-6922 GCA_964593645.1 uncultured Desulfobulbus sp. | reverse complement strand
TAACTGCTCAAAGATTTCAGCAAAAGGGGGCAGGGGGCAGTCGACTTTCCAACAGCCCGTCAGGGACAGTTCCCTGGTCTGCGGATTTGGTGCTGTAATGGAATAGGTCTGGTGGTGCGTCACAGCAAGTGGTTTCCTGCCCAAGAGTTATGGTTGATGAACAAAAGGAATATTTTAAAATTTTACCTTAGACAGGGCTCTTCTGTCTACAGAAATGCATGGGCTAAGTGGACGACGATGTCAGGCCAGGCAGTCGGGCAGCTGTTTGATATATTCTTTAATCTCATCGCGTACCCGTCCGTATTGGGCCATCGCCTCTGTTTCTGATGGACAGTCGGCTGCCAGCCGGGGTGGATCATCAAATCCCCGGTGAATGACTTTCGCCTTGCCCGGAAAGAGCGGGCAGGACTCATGGGCATTATCGCAGACTGTGATGACGTAGGCAAAATCGTGTTTCGGAAGCTCATTAATTAATTTTGAGCTCTGGCCGGAAATATCCACGCCTACCTCAGCCATGGCCTTGACGGCCAGAGGGTTCATGCCGTGCTTTTCAATGCCTGCCGAGCTGGCATCAAGTTCATTTCCTTTCAGATGGCGGGCCCAGCCCTCGGCCATCTGGCTGCGGCAGGAGTTCCCGGTGCAGAGAAAAAGTATTGTAGTTTTCATGGATGCTGTTGGCCTTTGCCAAGGGCAAGTATAAACTCTGTTGTACTATGCGGCGTAAGGATGAAAAAAATATTTGTTTACTTTTGCTGAATATAACGGATCATCTGGCTTGGACTAAGTTTGGAGTTTGACGGACCTGAGCGAATATAGAACTCCTCATTTTTGCCCACTTTCAGGAAAACGGGTTTGCCGGCAGGGTGGCAGTCGGCTGTGATGATTTTCTTGTCGTCAATTTCTACCAGGGTAAAGTCGACAAAATCGGAAAATTCCGCGCCCACATGCTGGTTGAAAAGATTTTTAATGTGCAGCAGGCAGCGGTCGTCGTTTTCAAAGTTATCTGTTTCCAGACCAAGTATCTTACCGTTATCAGCTACACCTATGAGTAGAATGCCGCCGTCACTGTTGAGAAATGCAATTACGGCCTTGAGCCAGGCAAATTCAATTTCCTTGCCGGTTTTACCATTTTTCAAATTGACGCGAACCGTTGACTTAAATTCAACCTTGTTGCCCTCGCCCTCATTGATCAATCTGTGAACCCTGAGCACAGGATCCTCTTTTTCTCTCATGCCTGAGCGCAGCCCGCCGTTTAACCAGATGAGCAGTAGCATGGCCCCGCCGCCGGCACAGGCAACCAGCAGGTCTATGAGGTCAACATTAAAAAGGGTTTTGGTTAAACTGGAGATAAGTTCTTTTTCCGAGGCTGCCACGCCAATCCAGATAACGGCATTATCCTGAAGCATGGGCTTGAATGTGGCCAGCCACTGTTTTTTGTTGCGGGCCAGCCGCACAACTGTTTTAGCCGGCTGGCCGTCTTTTTTCCATTGGCGGATAAGATCTGTAACCAGATCACGAGAGCTGCTCTCTCCCGGGAAATCAGCTCGATCAGCCAGGATAAAGGAATCTGAAACAGGATTAACTAAAAACAACATACTCTGGTTGTTGATGTTCTGTGCTGTCAGCAGCAGCTGCAAGTCTTTTAGGGGAAAGTCAAAGGCGAAAACAGTAAATCTGTCTGCAGTCTTTTTGGCATTCCAGGAAACAGAGGCGCTGACACCTGGAATATTATTGTCATAAAAGGTGTATATGGGCGTCCAGTAGATGGAGTTGATATTTTCAGAGCGATGAAACCAGGGTCTCTGCAGGGGAGAATAGTCGCTTTTTTTCTGCCATTTTTTAATAGATTTTTCCGGATCCTTCCATTGCTGGTAGTGCTGCATTCCCTTCTGAGCCGGATCGGTAACCCTTGTGACCCAGGAGTCGCCGTCGGGCTGGAGATAATATTCCCAACCCCTGTTGTTGGCAAGTAGTACGCCGGAGAGTGGTTTCTGATGTTCGATTAAGGGGATAAATTTTTTGTTCAGACTGATGATGTCGTTATTTTTTAAAACATCATTACGGCCCCAGTCACGAACTATCTGGAGGTTGTCTGAGATTGCATTAAAGAAAATCTGCAGATCGCGTATTTTTGTATTGCTTATTTCATCGATGATCGGCTCAGACAGGTTGGAACGCAGCTTAAAATACTGGTACCCGTTCAATGCCGACAGAATCAGGATAAATCCTGCCAGAGGAATTAAAACAGCGCTCAGGCGGGGCAGAGAACGGCGTCCTTTTATAAGTGTATTGGCCATGGGCTTGAAGTCATCCGCTATTTGTTGAATACGTTTTTGAAAAATGGAATCCACTTAATGAGCATTTTTTTCAGTTGACCGTTATCCTTGATGGTCTTCAGGTAGGCATTAGAGGCCTGCTGCAGTTCAGCTTCGTTGTTGCGAATGCCCCAGGCAATCTGTTCTCTGGTCAACAGCATGGAAATCGGGGCGAGCCCGTTACTTTCATTTCGGGCTGCAAAGTAGAAGTTCATCGGCAGGTCATAGATAAAGGCGTCTATTTTCTGTGCCAGTAATGCCTTCACACCCTGCTGGGGATTTTGATAGTAGAAGTATCGGTCTCGTTTGTCGGTTGCAATATTTTTCTGTATAAAAATGGCACCGGTTGTCCCCTGGACTGCACCCAGACGAAGTGTCGGGTTGAGCAGGTCGGTAAAACCGTTTCGAAATTTGTTCATATCAGCCAGCCGAACCAGGGAAACCTGGCCGCTGATCATGTACGGTGTACAGAAGGCAATCTGGTAGCTGCGAGCATCGGTTATGGTCATGCTGGACATGATGATATCGGTCTTGCCTGCGACCAGTGCCGGGATCTGTTCTTCCCATTTCAACTCGACAAATTCGAGTTTTTTGCCGGTAAACTTGGCCAGGCCCAGGGCAAATTCAACTTCAAGGCCGGTGATCTTGCCCTGTTGCTTAAAAGCCATGGGTGGTGCATTAGGTGTAATGCCGACCCGCAGTACCTCCTTGCCGGAACTTGAGGCAACCGCGCCGGAATCATAGTCATTTTGTACACAGGACGACAGGTTGAAGAGAAGACAGGAAAAGAAAACAACTGTAAGTAAAGAGCGTATCATGGGGTTGCCTTTGTGCTGATTGTGCCGTCAATTACGCGGCCGGTAGAGATAAAGGAAATTCCCTGCTGCATCTGAGTTCCGATCATGACGGATTCAACAATAGGCGCTGATATCGGAGTTTCCGAATGCCAATGGACAAGAAATTTTGCCCCGGAACCGCCTTGATTATTTGATTCACGGACAACAAAGCGATGGGATGCCAGCTTGTTGACTGCGGTTGGGGCTTTGAGATAACGCTGAATTTTTTTCCCTTCAGAATCATAATAATCCACAGCGTCAAGAATAAAGCCGGTCTCAGGATCCGTGTTGCGAATGGACAGAGTGGCTGTCAGGGCAAAGGGTTTATCCTTATACCGATCATCGGCGTAGATATGAGAGTACAGCGGGACATAGATTGTTTGATTCAGCCAGCGTTGAATGTCGCCTGCAAAAGACGGGGATGCCGCAGCCGTCACAGTGAGCATTGTTGCCAATACAAGCAGTTGTACAGTTATGCTGCGCATTGTTGCTCCGGGATGAATTAAGCGGATCCGGATCTGCAGCAATGGTTTTGTGCGGATCCGGGAAGTTTAGGTGCTGCGGAGTAAATCAGGTTCCCAGCGCTTTGACCTGGGCCGGCTTTGCAGCAGGCATAACCTTGCGCAGAGCATCAGCCTGAGGATTTTGTACTGTACGGCGGATAAGAACATCGACCGGGCCGACAGGTTTGCCGTAATAGGCACTGTTCCACTTATTACGCGGAGCAATGACCGCCCCTTCAATGCTGAGACCGCCGAATGCACCCTTGGAACGGCCAAAGGCCAGCACGTCAGCTGTCTGAGCCTTGGCAGATGCACCCACAGGTCCTGCAGCAACGGCAACATCAGCTCCGAGTTTAAACTCGGTTGACAGCATGGCATTCAAGCCTTTTTCTGTCATAATCATCAGGATAATTTCAGATGCATCAGCGCCGATCTGCAGACCGATGGAGATGGATCCCATGGTATAAAAGGCTGGATAGCTCCATTTGCCGGTTTTACTGTCCCGGGCCAGCAGCACTCCAGATCCGCCGGATCCGCCGACAATAAAGCCGCCCCGGATCATCTGCGGTACAATAAAAAGTGCCCGGGCGCGATGGGCATTTTTTCGAAACCAGGTCATGTTGGAATCAGCCATGAAGCTGTTGAATGATGCTGAACTTTGCAGAACAAGGGCCTGGGCATCGGATAAATCTGATGCTTTGGAACTGGACAGGGGAAAGACCAGAAAAATCGTGAGCAGCAGAGCAACAACAAGTCCTGCCTGAGGAGCAGCAATACGCATACAATCACCTTTGGAAAATTTGGAAGACCCGGTGAATTTAACCGGTGCCTGGAGAACGCTATAGGTACATGTTGCCTGCGTCACTGGCAGGCAACATGGTGCTGCAGCTGAGCGGGTTGGACGATCAACTGCCGCGGAGGGAATTAATCAGCCTCGTAAAAATATTCTTTTTCTGCCTGACATTTCGGGCAGACCCAGTCATCGGGCAGATCTTCAAAAGGGGTGCCGGGATCAATACCATGTTCTACATCGCCTTCTTCCGGATCATAGATGTATCCACAGGGGCATTCATATTTTTGCATTTTTTCCTCCGATAAATAAGATAACAGTCAGCCGTGCCGTTGTATTTTCAACCGCAAGACAAATGTATCCGCTTTTGCATTGAAAACATTGTCGGTATATTCTGTTAAGGTAATGAATCCTGAGCCATTTATCAAGAAAAAGCTCGAGATGTATAACCGGCCGGGAGGGATATGGAGGCCGTTTCGATGCTCAAATTTTTATACTTGACAGAAGTGTCGATTATGTAGTTTATTTTAATGTTTACTGAAAAAATATAAATTGTCTTTGATCCATACAGGGGGAATAGCATGTATGCTATAATTCGTACCGGCGGTAAACAGTATCAGGTTGCAGCCGGTGATACACTTCGTGTTGAAAAACTGAAGGGTGAAGTAGGTGATACCGTAGAACTTTCTGATGTATTGCTCGTTGCCGATGGTGATGATGTTAAAGTCGGCAAACCGGTTGTTGATGGCGCTAAAGTGGTTGCCAAGATCGCCGAACAGGGCAAAGCCAAGAAAGTTTTGGTTTTTAAAAAGAAAAAACGCAAGGGCTACCGTGTACTGCGCGGACATCGCCAGTTGTATACTGCCCTGTCCATTGAAGAGGTTACAGCGTAACGATTTTTGAGTATATTTCCGGAGATATCCCATGGCACATAAAAAAGCAGGTGGTAGTTCAAGAAACGGCCGTGACAGTGCGGGCCAGCGGCGTGGTGTAAAACGATATGGTGGAGAGAATGTCAGCGCCGGCAGCATTATTGTTCGCCAGCTCGGCACAAAAATTCATCCTGGGGAAAATGTCGGCTGCGGCCGTGATTACACCCTGTTTGCCAAGGTTGATGGTGTTGTTACGTTTGAAGCCTTCGGCAAGGGACGTAAACGAGTTTCCGTATACCCCGCACCCGCAGCCTGATTTTCTTTTTCCCGTCATGGGAAAAAGCCGTACAAGCAGCGACTGCGGATGCAGTCAAAGCAGTCTACTCGACATCAATCTAATTGGTGTCGAGTTTTTTTTTGAGCAGTAAGGAGTGATAATGGGTTTTGTTGATGAGGTCAAATTTTTTATCAAGGCTGGGGACGGCGGCAACGGTTGCGTCAGCTTCAGGCGAGAAAAATTTGTGCCCAACGGCGGCCCTAACGGTGGTGACGGCGCCCGCGGCGGCTCAATCTTTCTTGAGGCTGATCCCCGCAAGCAGTCTTTGCTGGATTTTCGCTATCGCGCTCATTTTAAGGCGGATCGCG
>CAZQKF010000102.1:0-951 GCA_964593645.1 uncultured Desulfobulbus sp. | reverse complement strand
TTCGGGCATTCACGATGCCGTACCCGCGCTCGCGCTGGGACGTCTGGCCGATCCGGTGCAGGGCTTTTCGGCAGCGCTCTCATTTTAAGGCGGATCGCGGCGGCAATGGTCAGGGCAGTGATAAACACGGTCGCAGTGGTAAGGACAAGGTGATCCCGGTACCGGTCGGTTCGGTAATTAAAGATGCCGAAACCGGGCTGGTGCTGGCAGATCTGGTTGAACCGGGGCAGCGCTTTACTGCCGCCCGCGGCGGTAAGGGCGGATTTGGTAATGCCCGTTTTGCCACCTCGACGAACCGCGCTCCCAGAAAGGCTACTCCTGGTAAACCAGGTGATGAGCTCTGGCTCAAGATCGAGCTGAAGCTGCTGGCGGATGTTGGCCTGATCGGCCTGCCCAATGCCGGTAAGTCAACCCTGCTCTCCCGACTTTCTGCGGCCAATCCCAAAGTGGCGCCATACCCCTTTACCACCATTGCTCCGCAACTCGGAGTTTTGCAAATTAAGTTTATGGAACCCTGCATTATTGCAGATATTCCAGGGCTTATTGAGGGGGCAAGCGAGGGCGTCGGCCTGGGCCATCAGTTTCTCCGGCATGTGGAGCGAACCACCATTCTGCTGCACGTCATTGACTGTGCAGGCGCTGATGATCAGCCCTTTGTCGATTATCAGGTGCTGTCCAAAGAACTTGCGGCCTATAATACAGAGCTTAAGGATCGAACCCATCTGGTCGTGCTCAATAAGATTGACTGTATTGACGCTGAGCGACTGCAGGAGGTTCAGAACGGATTCACAAAGTTGGGACTGGATGTCTGTGCGATTTCTGCAAAAGAAGGGCTTGGTATTGAACCATTAAAGGAAAAAATCGGTGATATACTGGAGGTACAGAGGGGGCTCGTGCAGCAATGACCTTTCAGGTTGACCGTCAGGATGGGCTTTTTTACAGGCAGACCCT
>CAZQKF010000101.1:0-6950 GCA_964593645.1 uncultured Desulfobulbus sp. | reverse complement strand
ATTGCCTTTAACAGGTTGATGAATCCCCGTGAATTTGATTTTTTGACCGGCCAGGATAGAAAAATATGTGCGGCCCTGCGCCAGGTGGGGGATCCGGGATCACGCAACGGCGGCTGCGCCTTTGATATGGATACGGCTCTGCCTGCCTTAGTAGGGCATCCTCTGGTGTTTCTGGAAAAATCCGGTCATGTACCTGTGGAGATTGTTGCCGGTGAACCGGAGCTGATGGTGGAGGAGCAGGAAGGTTTTCTCTTTATCCACTTTGCCCAGGACATCGGCGAGGGCAAGGTGGCGCTCTGGCAGGAGACCCCCACTCGTTTTCGGGTCATGGAGATTAATGACGAACACCGGCGGGTGGCCGAGATCACCGGTCGGGACGGTCTGCGAGTCCCCATGGCGGCCAGTCGTCAGGTGCTGGATGCCATCGGGAATATTGCCTCCTTTATGACGGTACACTCTTCCATTGACGTGGGCATGGCAGACCAGAATGTCACGGTTGTTGAAGCTGATCCCACCATTCACATCCATATTATACCCTATGGCAGCGGCTTTCGCCTGGAGATGTTTGTCCAGCCCTTTTCCCGGCGCGGACCGTATCTCAAACCCGGTGCCGGAGTGGCCAATCTCATGGCCGAGGTGGAGGGGAGGCGGCTGCAGACCCGGCGCAATCTTCTCCTTGAAGAGGAAAAGGCCCGCGAAATAGAGGAGAGTTGTCCCATTCTTGACCTGGCCATTGATATGGAACAGGAAAACGAGCGGGAATGGCATCTGCTTGATCCTGAAGAGTGTCTGCAGGCCCTGCTCGAGCTTGAGGAAATTCGCGAACGGGTGGTGCTTGAGTGGCCGGAAGGCGAAAAACTTGCCGTACGTCGGCAGGTCGGAGTCAATCAGCTCAACCTTAATATCCGCACCAGCCAGCAGGACTGGTTTGCCCTGTCCGGGCGTCTAATGATTGACCAGGATGAGGTGATTGATTTGAAAACCCTGCTGGACAAGGTGCGGGAATCCCACAGCCGCTTTATTCCTCTGGGAGATGGCCAGTTCCTGGCCCTGACCCAGGAGTTTCGTAATCGAATCGAAGAGCTGATTCAGTTCGGTGATCCAGTGGATGACGAGATTCATGTTCATCCACTTGCCGCTCTGGCCCTTGATGATTTGACCCGCCAGGCCAATACCACCACCGATGAGGGGTGGACAAGGCAACTGAAAAATATTGAGCTTGCCCAGGATCTGGTGCCTGAGGTGCCCTCAACCCTGCAGGCTGAACTGCGTGACTATCAGACCGAGGGGTTTGTCTGGATGGCCCGATTGGCTCATATCGGCGTGGGCAGCTGTCTTGCCGATGATATGGGACTCGGCAAGACCCTGCAGGCCCTGGCTGTTATTCTCAACCGGGCTGAAGACGGGCCGACCCTGGTGATTGCGCCGACTTCCGTGTGCATGAACTGGGAGCAGGAAGCGGCCCGGTTTGCACCGACCTTGAAACTACACACTTTAAGCGGTACTGACCGCGAGGCAACTGTTAAGGCCATGGGCAAGCGTGATCTGCTGGTGACCAGTTATACCCTGCTGCAGCAGGAAGTGGAGCTGCTTGAGTCAACTCAGTGGCAGACCATTGTCCTGGATGAAGCACAGGCCATTAAAAATGCCGCTACTAAACGATCCAAGGCTGCCATGCGCCTGGATGCGAAGTTTCGGCTGATTACAACGGGTACGCCCATTGAAAATCATCTGGGCGAGCTGTGGAACCTGTTTTCCTTTATCAATCCCGGCCTGCTCGGTACCTATAAACAGTTTAATTCGCGGTATGGTATTCCCATTGAAAAGCACCATGACCGGGCAGCACGGTTGCAGCTGAAAAAATTAATCCGCCCCTTTATGCTGCGCCGGATTAAGTCCCAGGTTCTGGAAGAGCTGCCCCCGCGCACCGAAATTACCCTGCGGGTGGAGATGAAAGAAAACGAGATGGCCTTTTACGAGGCCATCCGCCAGCAGGCCATAGAAAATATCGAAGGCAGTGCCCAGAAGACCGGCCGCCACCTGCAGATTTTAGCCGAGATCATGCGGCTGCGTCGGGCCTGTTGTAATCCGCGTCTTATTGACGAGAATACCGAGATATCCTCCACCAAGCTTCAGGTCTTTGCCGAGGTGGTAGAGGAGCTGCTGGCCTCCCGGCATAAGGCTTTGATTTTCAGCCAGTTTACCGGACATCTTGCGCTTATCCGGGAATACCTTGATAATGAAGGCATCGTCTATAAGTATCTGGACGGAACCACACCGGCCAAGGAGCGCCAGCGTCAGGTAGAGTCCTTTCAGGCCGGAGACGGTGATCTGTTTCTTATCTGTGTGAAGGCAGGTGGGCTCGGCCTGAATCTGACTGCTGCCGACTACGTCATCCACATGGATCCCTGGTGGAATCCGGCCGTGGAGGATCAGGCTGCGGATCGTGCGCACCGCATCGGCCAAAAACGGCCGGTCACTGTGTATCGGCTGGTCACTGCCAATACCATTGAAGAGAAAATTGTTCGCCTGCATCAGGAAAAAAGAGATCTGGCCAATTCTTTGCTTGAAGGTTCCGATGTCAGCGCCCGTATCAGTGCGGCCGAGTTGCTGGAGCTGATCCGCAGCAGTTAAAAAAGGGGGGGGCATGTTATTTAATCTTCGACGGCTTCTCTGGATTTTTATCATCCTGCCGGCGCTGGCCGGATGTTCTGCGCCGAAACCTGCAATGTTAATGTCCACACCGGTTATTTATACGAATGCAGAGGTCGATCCATTTGCCCATCTTACCGGTATCGACAAGAGCATAAATACCTCAATATTTTACGCAACAAACCGTATTCCGCTCAACGACGATGATGGTCGCCAGGCCTATGGCAACCAGGTGAGTGACTATCTTCACTTTGGTAAAGTGACGGTGCGGATGGGCGCCGAAACCACAACCTGGGATGAGCTGTACCAGGCCTCAACCCGCCCTGAACGGCCGCAGCCCGTACCGCTTTTTGTCGATACTGTCCAGGAAAAATCAACACTTAACCCGAAAAATGCCGAATCACCGCTGCTGGCACTGCCTTCTTCTCTGCAGAAATATGTTGATGAGATTAATGCCGAACTTGCCAGGGCCAGAGACAAAGAGATCATTCTCTATGTGCACGGGACTAAAAATAGTTTTGCAGACGCGGTCATTCTGACTGCGGAACTGGACTATTTTGCAGGCCGTGATTTTGTCAGTTTTTCTTTTGCCTGGCCCTCCCATCAGAACATCCTGACCTATCTTTTCGGCATTGATGTCAAGCGGGCCCTGCATTCAACCCTGTCGTTGCATACCGTCCTTGATTTTCTGGCCCGGTATACCGAGGCCGAACGCATCAATGTCATCTGCTACAGTGCAGGCGGCCGGGTGACCTCTGAGGCGCTTTTTGAAATGTACAAGGCTCACGCCGGCCTTACCCCGGAGCAGATGAAGCAGACCTTCAGGCTGGGAACAGTGGTTTTTGCAGCAGCAGATGTGCCGCTTGATCTTTTTTTGGAACGGCTGCCGTCCATTGCGGCAATGGCTGAAAATGTTGTGGTGACGGTTTCCGATAATGATAATGTACTGCGGGCGGCCAGCAAATTTATGGGTGGTGCCAAGCGAATAGGTTCCGAGCAGGCCGGTATAAAAGAAGAACAGTTTGTCCGGCAGCATGAGATTGATAATTTTGAGATTATAGATCTTTCCAAGGGCAAAGAGAAGCGCGGCTTTGATATAATCGGTCATCATTACTGGTATCGGCATCCCTGGGCCAGCAGTGATATTATCTTTCTGCTGCGTACGGCCCTGCCGGCAGAACAACGGGGGCTCATACTCTCCGAGGATGCACAGGTCTGGTATCTGGATCATCAATATCCCGAGCGAATACGTAAGGCAGCAAAAAAGCATCTGGACGGTCAGTGGTGACGCGAGGTGTTCTTTTTCTGGTTCTCCTCTGTTGCATGGCCGTTATGATAACATCGTGTACGGGCTGCGGTACGCCGGAAGTCGGCAATCACCGGGACGGGGGGGAATGTGTAGTGCTCCTGCACGGGCTGGCCCGAACCTGCAGTTCTATGCAGACCATGGAAAAAGCCCTGCAGCAGGCCGGGTATCAGACAGTCAATCTTGATTATTCGTCCCGTATAAAGTCCCTTAAAGATATCGCCGCCCAGGATTTTGTTCGTGGAGTTCGTCTCTGCAACCAGAGCGGGGCGACGAAAATTCATTTTGTTACCCATTCCCTGGGCGGCATTATCGTGCGGCTTGGCCTGCGCACGGAAAAACCGGAGAATCTCGGCCGGGTGGTGATGCTGGCTCCACCCAATAAGGGAAGTTTTGTCACCGATAGAATGCAGCACTGGTGGCTGTACAAATGGCTGAACGGTCCGGCTGGTCAGGAACTCAGCACCGCCGCTGACTCTCTGCCCAACCGGCTCGGTCCGGTTGATTATCCGGTGGGGGTTATTGCCGGTACCAGACATGCCTTTTTTGATGCCTGGTTTGCCTCGTTAACGTCTGAGGAAAATGACGGCAAGGTTTCCGTGGACAGTACCCGGGTCGAGGGGATGGTGGATTTTCTGGTGGTACCGGAAACGCATCCCTTTATCATGAACAGCGATCGGGTTATTAAAGAGACCATTCATTTTCTTCGCCAGGGCCGCTTCAGTCGGCCATAGTCTGTTTTTCCTTCATACCGTCGTTTCACGTGTTACCTCTGCGCCGTCATCTGTTCCAGAAAACGCCATGAATGAATATCACGCTGCAGCAGGTGCTGGGAGTAACGGTAGAGAACCTGCAGGGTTTCGCGTGCAGCTGCATCAGGCATCTGCAACCGGATAAGGCGCTGCAGATTCAGTTGCTGGGCGGTCTGAAGAAATTTTATGGTTTGGAGGGTAAGGCTGAAGTTTGAACTCTGGGCATGGGGATTACAGCGACTGCAGACCAGGGTACCGTTTGCCGGCTGAAGTGCGAAGCTGCGACTGTTGTTGACCGGATGCCTGCAGATGGAGCAGCCGCTCAGGTCGGGCTGATAGCCGCCGGCAGTGAGCAGGCGAAGATGGAACAGTGCTGCAGTTTGCAGCGGTTGTGCTCCTTTGTTTACGGAGTCCAACAGCCAGTGGAGCAGGGCAAACAGTTCTGGATCCGGATCGCGTTCGCTGGTAAAACGGATGATCAGTTCACAGGCCAGTGCGGCAGCAATATAGCGCGTATGGGCAGCTCGCAGGGACAGGAAGGGATTTTCAAGATCTGCCTCACTGAGAAAGAGCAGGCTACCGCTGCGGGGCGGGCGGTAGATGACATCGAGCAGGGAAAATTCTTCGAGCTTGTTGACAAAACGTTTTTTGGAGCGCTTAGCCCCTTTGGCAATAGCGGTTACCCGGCCAAGGTCAGGGCTGTACAGGGTCACGATTTTATCGGATTCTCCGTGACCGGTCACCTTGAGGACAATTCCGCAGGTACGGCAGGTGGGCATGTCAGGGACGGGGCAGTTCGTCTGGGATGGTCAAGCTCAGTTTACCGTTCTGTTTTTTGGTCGGAAAAGCTACAACGGATTCGTTCACTGTTAAGGCGGCACTTTCAGGTTGTTCAAACAACAGGCGCATTGAGGTGTCGGCCTGCCACTGCAGTTTCTGCCCCTCTTTTCCCTGGAGATGAACCGGTTCCCGGCCGTCAATGATAATATCTATACCGGTGTCACGGGTAAAAACCGCAGTCAAAGTGTAGGGGAGTGCTGTCTGTTGCTGAGCTGCAGCAGATTCCGTTGGCTCGTCGGCCGGTGGTGATGGCGGCGTTGTTGTCGTGTTCTGAACCGGTTCCCGGTCAATGGTTTCGCTGAGCGGAGTAACAGTGGTCGGGCTGACTTGAAGAAAGTAGGCAAACGGGTTCCAGCCGGTATAGACACAAAAAGAAGAAAAGCTGACAACAATCAGCAGCAGGAGAATAGCTGCAATGGTTGCTGAGGATATATGGGAAGGTTCAGCCAGTTTTTTTGGATTCAGGGAATGGGTCTGTCTGCCGAGACGTGGTCGCTTGCTTCTGGGTTGGTTGTGGTCACGTTCCTTAAGAAACATTTTTGCCGCACTTGCACCATTAATACCCAGGAAATCACCATAGATCGTTATCAAACCGCGGGTAAAGATGTCTGCCGGCAGCTGTTCAAAGCGTTCCTCTTCAATGGCCGTCAGGTTGGTGCGGGAAATATGGGTTTCCTCAGAAACCTGGGCGCGGCTTAGATTTTTCTTCTCGCGGAGCCGACGCAGTCGTGCGCCGACAGTGGGGGGAGGGCTGTCGTGGTTTGTCAGGTCGGTGGACGGGTTGTCAGGTTCGCTCATGACGGCGTTTATGATAAGAGTTAATGCTGCCTATAGAATTTTGATATAGGCCTGGCTGCGAATTTCTTTAAGCCAGGAGTCATAGCGTTCCTGCATCTTCTGCTGATACAGGGTGTTGCGAATTTCTTCTTTTACAGATTCGTAGGGTACCTTGGTAATGATCTCTCCTTCCTGGCTGGACAGCAGTTTGAAAATCATATAACCGTTCGGAGTTTTGACGACCGCACTGATCTGCCCGGGCTGCAGGGCAGTGACGGCGTCACGCATGTAGGTGGCCATCTCGTCTTTTTGGAATGCGCCGATATCACCGCCGTCAACGGCAGACGGCAGATCCGAATACTGGCGGGCCAGCTGCTTGAAGTCCTGCCCACCTTTAGCCAGACCGAGAATTCGCTCTGCTTTTTTTCGGGCAGCCACGTCAGCTTGAGCCGGATCAGCAGGCATGCCCTCTCCGTCCGGGGTAATGCCGATTTGGAGGATGTAAAAGCCACCGGTTCCAACCTGCTCGGTATAGTGCTGGTCATAGTAGTCTAAAATCTGCGATTCAGGGATGACGACTTTTGACCGTACCTCGTAGTTGATCAGCTTGGAACTGAGGATTT
>CAZQKF010000100.1:0-7041 GCA_964593645.1 uncultured Desulfobulbus sp. | reverse complement strand
ACTCACAGCAGGTTTTACATCTGAGCAGCTGCAGGAGGCTGAACAGGCAGCCGCTCAACTTAAAATCAACAGTACACAGCCAGACTGAAAATAAAAAACCGGTCGATTTGCCTCAGGCAAACCGACCGGTCACAAACAGCATTCGGCAGTAAAAATTATTCTTCTATTTCACAGCCGTCTTCATCACACTCTACCTCGGCAACAAGGTAGTAGGCATTGTAGCCGTTTTTCTTCAGTTCCTTATAGGCCATTTCAGCCCGGGCACCGGTGGTGCAATGGACATACACCTTCTGGTCTTTGGACATATCTTTGATTGTTGCAAAGAAATCATCCATACGACTGCAGAGTTCATCAAGGGGGATATGGCGAGACTGTTCCAACTTGCCTTCCTTGACCTCATCGTTGGTGCGAACATCCAAAATAACTGCTTTGGTCGGATCAGCAAGTGCCTTGTTAAACTCAGCAAGAGAGACTTCACCCTCGGCCAATTTTCTTTTCCAGTGTACATCCGTGACAACCGGCCCCTTGATCAGCTTGCCGCCCAGTTTTTTCCAGCCCTGATAGCCGCCTTCAACCAGAGAGACTTTTTTAAAGCCAGCCTCATAAAACATCTTTAAGGCAGCCATGGTTTCTTCGTTGTTGTCGCTGTACAGAACTACAGGTGCCTTGACCGGGATGTCGTCTATTTTGTCTTCAAGTGTAGAAAAGGGAATGCTGACTGCGCGGGGAATCCGGGATTCTGCATTCTTTTCAGTGCTGCGAAGGTCAACCAGAACATTATTTCCCTGGCAGATAAATCCGTAGCCTGCATAGGCTGGATTTCCTGTTTTTTCCCAGGCTGGTTCGCCTGCAAGCATTACGTGAACATTTTTATAACCTGATTTAACCGCTTGACCGGCGGATTTAGTACTCATCCCACACGTAGGACCGCCACAGTAAAAGACCAACATTTTGTCTTTATTGTGGGGGAGCAGACCAATTAATTCCTGCATTTCACAGACCGGTATGGAAATAGCTCCGGGTAGATGAGATGCTGAGTAACGAGCCCCGGGACGGGAGTCGATCAGTTCAAAATTAACATTTTGATCAATAAGAGCCTTGACGTCGGCAACTGACATCTCCGTGACCCCGGCCGGCATTTTTGCCAGTTTTTGCTTAATGGATACAGCATAGATATCATTGCCTCGTTTTTCATAGGTAATGATGGCTCCATGACCTTTAGCAGCGTGCTCAATTCCGGTTGTCTTGTCATCAAATTTAATTGAGATGGTTTTGGCCTTGTCCCCTATGCCTACCTGAAGGGATATAAGTTTAGCCTTGTTTGATTTGCCGGTTACCTTTCCCTTGTAGACAGGGCCGGTCTGCTTCTCTGCAGCAGGTGACGTTACAGTTGCTGCAGGGGTCTGACTGCCAGTCATCTGTTTGGCGGTGTTTGTATCTGCACAACCATAGGTCAGCAGCGCAAACATTATTCCAAAAGGAATAAATTGTATAAGCTGTTTCTTCACGGACAACCTCCTTGTTGAATCGTTAATCAGTACCGACTGTAATGTGGGATTACGGCCGTTGGTTACAGTGTAAATTATATTTTTAAAAGCAAAAATTATGCCAACTGTTAGTTCACCATAAAGTGCCATATACTACTAAGCCGCATCGATACCGGCACATTGTGGTGGCGCAAATAATTTTTCCACAGCGTACTCCGAGCTGCAGAATAGAGGCGGTATACTCTGCCTCAGGTACACTACGCCTGCTTGTAAGATCCTCTATTTCGTGCAGTATCCATGCATGCATAATCCTGTTCAAATACACGCTGCTCTGTTATTATGCGTGTATTGAAAATTTACAGAGGTGAAACCTGTATATTTGCTGACCGGATAATCGTTGTGTCTGAGATAATTATTTTGCACCGCAAAATAATTTGCATCTGTTTAAAAAGATGCAGGAGATTTGAAGATTACTGATGTACAACAGCTGGTCGTAACGACCCGGCTGAGATGATAGGACAGTATGCGTATACGCAGTTTTATTTTTTTGTTGGTTATCGGTCTTGGCCTGCTGCCGCTTTTTATTATGGTAGCTTTGACCCTGCCCAAGACTATAGACCGCCTGGATCGAGCGGCAGAACTTGAAAATCAGGCAAAGTCGCATGTCAGTTTTGCTAAGCTCAATGCCCGTATCCGTTGTTTGAAAAAAAGTCTGGTTCGCTCGGCAACCTTACCGTCGGTGATCGAAGATCTGTCCACGGGAATTCCCTCTGCTGTTGTACCTACCGTTCTGATCCGCTGGTTTGGTGACGACACTCAGGTGCACAGTCTCTGCCTGTTTGGCCTGGATGCCAAACAGTATCTCTCCCTGTCCCGGCTTGATGGTACTCTGCAATCCGCCCCAGGCCTGCATCTTCACCATCCAAAATCCGTCCTGCTTGATCAGGTTCGGGACATGGGGCAAAATGATATTTTTGTTAAACTTGTAAAAAAATTTACAATTCCTGCAAGTCAAGGCAGTGATAACGGTGAATATGATCTGCTGATGGCCACGCCGGTTTTCAGCCACGACGGCCGGCTCGGTGGTGTCATGGTGATGCGGATTGATCTCTCTAGATTCCTCAATGACTACACCTCATCATTCTGGGTTACCGGTCAGGGGGAATATTTGCGCGGCTGTATCAAACCTGAGCAGGATGCAGATAATATTTCCTGTGATGCATTTGCTGAATTTCCCAGGCTGAAGATGGATTTAAGCGGCGGTAACCCGGTTATGCTGAAAAACGGCAGCAACCAGAAGGTTGCCTGGCTGCCGATTATTTTCAATACCCATGATCAGGCTATCATGTGGGTGGGCTCAGTTGTCGATGAAAGTGCAACTAAGCAGTGGAAATTTTTCCTTCTCACAAATGTCATCGCAGTTATCCTGGCCATGGCTGTAGTTGTTTTTTTATCAGCATCCTGGATTGCCGCCCGTATAGATCGCATACGTGCTGATTTGCTGTCCGGACTTGAAGTGATCATTAACAAAGAAAAAAAGGTCAAATTTACCTGGAATGGGCTCAGGGAGATAAAAAGCCTGGCTGCAGATCTTACGGAACTCTCTGATCATTACTCCATTAACTGTGAGGCCCGAAATCTAGCTCAGGCCGGTCTGCGCGAAAGCGAAGATAAATTCCGCAGTCTGACCGCGTCGGCCCTAGATGGTATCATACTGATGGATTACGAGGGAAATATCACCTACTGGAACGAGGCTGCAGCCACAATATTTGGCTATACCAGCAGTGAAGCCCTTGATCAGCCCATTCACACCCTCATCGGTCTACACAGACCCGATGATGAACACGGCCTTGTACGCCTTGACCGGGTTGATAAAAATTCAGATATGGCTCGTACTCTGGAACTTGTTGCCCGGCATAAAAAAGGACGAAAAATTCCGGTGGAGCTTTCTCTGTCCTCGGCCCGAATAAATAAACAGTGGCACGCAATCTGGATTGTCCGCGATATTTCTGAGCGTAAAAAAAGCGAGGAGCGAGCCCGTAATCAGCAGCAGCAGCTTCTTCATGCCGATAAGATGATCTCGCTGGGGTTACTGGTATCGGGTGTTGCTCATGAGATTAATAACCCCAACTCCATTGCCCTGCTTAACTTGCCCATGCTGGCCAGAACCTGGGAAAGCATTAAGCCGGTTCTAGACGAATATTATGAGGAAAACGGAGACTTTACAGTTGCCGGGCTCGAATATACTGAAATGCGTCAGCAGCTGCCTATCCTCTGCAGCGAATTGGAGGAGAGCGCTGTCCGTATAAAACAGATTGTCAAGGATCTCAAGGATTATGCCCGTCAGGAATCCAGCGGAACCAAGACTGAAATCGGATTGAATGAGGTCGTTCGTTCAGCCGTTCGGCTGACGACCAATGTTATTCATAAGGCCACTAATCATTTTAAGGTTAAGTATGCCGATGATCTGCCGCTCGTTGCCGGCAATCGACAGCGGCTTATCCAGGTTGTGATCAACCTTATTCAAAACAGCTGTGAGGCCCTTGAAAGTAACAACGAATCTATTACTGTTACAACCCGGTACAACCTGCAGAACAACGGGGTTGAGATTGAGATCCGCGATACCGGTGCCGGCATTGATCCTGAGGTGATCAACAAGGTCACGGATCCCTTTTTTACCACAAAACGCACCATGGGCGGAACAGGGCTTGGATTATCGGTTTCCGCTGGTATCGTCAAAGAGCATAACGGCATTATCCGTTTCTCTTCGGAACCGGGCAAGGGCACCAGAGTTGTTATCGGTCTGCCTGCACGTGATCTTCCGGAACAAAATTCTCATAACAAGTGATATGACAAAAAATTTCTTTCCCTTACTGCCGATTTTATTGGTTGATGATGAAGAGGCCTGGCTCCATAGCTTCGGGCTGACCCTGCGCTCTGCAGGCATGAATAATATTGTCAGCTGCAGGGATTCCAGCAAAGTGCTGTCCTTGCTTGCAGAACGTAAATTCAGCGTGCTTGTCCTAGATCTGACCATGCCACACATGACCGGTGATGAGCTTCTGCCTCTGGTGGTGAAAGACTTCCCAGAGGTACCGGTTATTATTATTACCGGCCTGGATCAGGTAGAGACGGCTGTTGCCTGTATGAAAAAGGGGGCCTATGATTTTTTCACCAAGGTAAGCGAGGAGGCCAGCCTGACAACCGGCGTACTTCGGGCCGTTGAAATGGGGCATCTGCGACGGGAGAATTCAGCGCTTAAAGTGCATTTTTTTAAGGATACACTTAATCATCCCGATGCTTTTTCCCATATCATTACCCATAATAAGACCATGCACTCGGTCTTTCAGTACATTGAGGCAATCGCCACCACCTGTGAATCCGTGCTTATTACCGGCGAGACCGGCGTGGGCAAGGAGCTTGTTGCCCTGGCCGTACATACCCTGAGTCAGCGCACCGGTGATTTTGTTGCAGTCAATATTGCCGGCTTTGATGACAATATGCTGGCCGACACGTTGTTTGGGCATAGAAAAGGTGCCTATTCCGGGGCGGATCAGGCCAGGAAGGGACTTATTGCCCAGGCGGATTTCGGCAGCCTGTTTCTCGATGAGATTGGCGATCTCAGTAACAGTGCCCAGGTCAAACTGCTGCGGCTGATCCAGGAGCGGGAATATTATCCTCTGGGATCTGATATTGCCAAATCAACTTCGGCCCGGATGATCTTTGCTACCCACCAGGATCTTGAATCACTGCAGCAGTCGGGTAGGTTTCGTCAGGACCTTTTTTTCCGGCTGCGAACCCACCATATCCAAATTCCCCCTCTACGTGACCGGCTTGATGACCTGCCTCTGCTGGTTGATTTTTTTCTCGAAAAAGCTGCAAAAAAACTGGGTCGTAAAAAACCCGCCTATCCCAAGGAGCTGCCGATTTTACTTGGCACCTATTCTTTTCCAGGTAATATCAGAGAACTGGAGGGAATGATTTTTGACGCCCTATCCAAACATAAGGCTCGTTCGTTGAGTATGAATGAGTTTAAAAAATACATCAACCAGCGATGCAAGATTTGTACATCAGATAATTCTCAACTACAGCAGGGGGAAACACCCTTTTCCGTTCTTGACCGTTTGCCGACCTTAAAAGAATCCGGACGTCTGCTGGTCAGAGAGGCCTTGAACCGCTCCCAGGAGAACCAGACTATAGCCGCTCAGATGTTAGGTATTACCCGGCAGGCCTTGGCATGGCGCCTGAAGCAAGATGATGAAATTAAAAAAAATGAGACCTGAACCAGGAGTTACAATGCAGTCCATTTATCTAAATATTACCGGATATGAAATCACCTTTGAGCAGGCCCGGCAGATGGCAGAGCTGCTCGCTCTGCCGAGCAACGAGTTTGCAACACTGGTCTCGTGGAATGATCGCACTAAGGGCGTTCATTCTCCCCAGTGTTTGAAATGTGAGATTAAAGGTGACCCGGGCTGGGAAGTCTACGGCCGCAATCATGAAGGTCGACTGCGAATCAGTTTTAATGAGGATGCATTTGTGTTTATCTTCAGTTGACATAATGCTCCAAATGTTTTGTCACCATACAATCTCTTCGTATTAGAGACAAAAATCAAGAGTTAAGGAAACCCCATGCGTAAATATAGTACTCTGTACCTGCTTATTTTCTTTGCAGCCTTGACCCAGGGGTGCGCAAAGAGTTCTCTCGTTTCATCCTGGGTTGATGATTCGTTTCACGGACCTGTTCCGGAACCGGTTCTGGTGGTAGGTGTATTTCATAATTCGACGGCACATGATATATATGAAAACAGTTTTGTGGATAATCTGAGACAGGCTGGAGTGAAAGCCTTACCAAGCTCCAAGTACACTTTAGCCACGTCTCAACTCAACAGCAAACAGGAATTAGCAGCATTGATCAAACAGTCTGGAGCACAGGCCGTGCTGATCACGCATCTTCTGCGTAAGACAACAGTACAGGAAGAGCTTCCCCCCCTGGGCGACACAGAATTTGTCTTTGGCTACTGGAATTCACTTGTTGGGTATCAGTATGTTGTGGAAGAGCAGGATGTTGTTGAGGAACAGGATGTGAACAAACAAATTGATCTGATGGAGGCGGTACTCTTTGATGCTAAGAGCGGCAAACGGATCTGGGCTGCCCGTTCAAATAGTGTCAACCTGGATGATTTTCTCCGCAAGGATGACAATCAACTGGAAAGTTTGTTCATCCAAAACTTACGACAGCATAACTTGTTATAAAATCAGCCCTTGGAAAACTATGGCCGGTGGGCGTCAAAGAAGAGAGACACTCAAGCCTTGCAATTCAGTGGTTTCCTGGTTTTTGAGGTCGGCAAGCAGGTTTTGATCCCATGCCGTCAACTCGGCGACCAGATTTTCAGCTATCCGGAACATATCTGTCGGAAACTGAAGCATTGTTTTATGAAACTGCTGTCTGCACAGGCGCAGGGCCGTTGTCGTTTCTACTGCCTCTACTGTGAACAGGCGGGGTATTTTGCCGAGCAGGCCGCAGCTGCCGACCAGCCTTCCTGCACCGTAC
>CAZQKF010000099.1:0-7048 GCA_964593645.1 uncultured Desulfobulbus sp. | reverse complement strand
TCCGGTGATAGTCCGCAAGTCTTATTGGTGGGACCAAGAACACCGGCAACAAAAAAAGAGAGATACAGACGCTGCTTTCCGGGACGTATTGCCGTCAGAAAAACCGGCAGCAGAGCAATTTTCCACCGTGCCCTGAGAACATCAAGCCCGGCTCCGACATCCGGGCTCCAGAGCAGTCCCAGGACAAATACCGTAAGAAAGAGGAGAACGGCAACCGCCACAGGATTGGCAAAAATTTCTCTGCATTTTTCTGCAAAATTTCCCTCAATCAGCCAGAAAACCAGGATAGCTATGGCAAGAAGAGAAACCACTGAGGTTGACAGGGCCAGGGTACAGGCCAGCAGGGCTGTCAGCCGGAAGTTTATCCGACCCGCCTGTACACGAATTTGCTGGAATCTGCCGATACCTGTCACCTTAGTTCCTCGCTGTTCAGCCTGACTGCCCGGCGAAAAACTAGACCGCATACTGCATGTTATGCAGCCCATGATAGACGCCGTGTGCCTGCAGCAACTGTTCATGGGTCCCCTCTTCCACCAGCCGGCCTCGCTCCATGACAATAATCCGGTCTGCATTCTTTATGGTGGACAGCCGATGGGCAATAACAATGGTCGTCCGGTTCTTCATCAGGTTTTCCAGGGCCTTTTGCACCTTGCGTTCAGATTCCGTATCAAGAGCGGAAGTGGCCTCATCAAGTACCAGCACCGGCGCATCCTTGAGAATTGCCCGGGCAATGGAAATTCGCTGACGCTGGCCTCCGGACAGGCGGGCCCCGGATTCGCCGATAACGGTATCAAAGCCTTCGGGCAGTTCCTCAATAAACTTGAGGGCAAAGGCGGCATCAGCGGCCCGGCGGATATCCTCTTCCGTACAGTCCTGACTGCCGTAGCCGATATTACTGCGCACCGTATCGTTAAACAAAATAGTCTGCTGGGTGACTAAGGCTATCTGGCTTCGCAGGGAGTGCAGGGTAACATCTCGCAGGTCATGACCGTCAATACGCACCACTCCGGAATCAACGTCATGAAACCTGGGCAGCAGATTGGCAAGTGTGGTCTTACCTCCTCCGGATGGGCCGACAACGGCCAGGACCTCACCACGTTCGATCTTGAGATTCACGCCATGCAGCACGGGTTCGCCGGGTTCATAGGAAAAACTGACATTCTGAAATTCAATGGTCGATGTAAACGGCGGCAGGACAGCAGCATTCTTTTTTTCAACAATATCCGGGGCAATATCGAGCAAGGCAAAAATCCGGGTTGCCGAAGCCAGGCCTGACTGAATAGTGGAATTAATTTTACTCACCCCTTTAACCGGCTCATACAGCATAATCAGGGCTGTCAAAAAGGACATGAAAGAACCCATGGTCGAGGTGCCCTTTAAGACCTGCATGCCGCCAAACCAGATGATCAGGGCAATGCCGACCCCGCCAAGAAATTCAATCATGGGGTGGGACAGACAGCGGTACTTTGTTTCCGTCATCAGGGTATCAAACATGTGCTGTATCTGACGGGTAAACCGTTTTTCCTCTTCTTTTTCCATACAAAAAGCTTTGACTATCCGAGTGCCTCCTATGGTCTCATGCAGGATATTGGTGGCATCACCGACACTCTTTTGATAGCGGGTGGAAACCCTGCGAAACTTCTTGCCGAATATCACAATGGGGGCAGCAGCCATGGGCAGAAAGATCATTGACATCAGGGCCAGACGCCAGTCCATTATAAAGATGACCACGAGCAGACCGATAACTGAGACAAAATCGCGGAGAATACGAATCAGGGCATGGGAAACCGCACCCTGCAGCAGAGTTACATCGTTGATAATTCGCGAGATCAGCTCACCCGTCGGCGTATGATGAAAAAACGACAGGGAGAGTTCATTGAGATGTATATACAGGCGCTCGCGTAGATCACGGATAACGCACTGCCCTACCCATTCCAGCAGATACGAGTAAACAAAATAAAAAACGCCTTTAATCAAAAAAATTACCAACAGTGCTAACGGCAATATATGAAGTAATACTTCATCTTTATTGACAAATATCTCATCGAGCAACGGCTTGACCATGTAGGCCTGGACGGCATTAAAGCCGGCAACAATGATCATGCCGACCATGGCAATGATGAGCTTGCTGCGATACGGCGTCAACACCGCGTACAGCCTGGTTACGATCTCCTTGTTGGTCACTTGGCACTTACCTGTAATTGCACTGTAAAAAATATAGTGTATTCATCTCTCTTCACTCTTGATTCCATCGAGCCGGGGGATACATTGTTTTCCTGTCCCTGAGCCGCAATGACAAAAATTATACTACAAATATGATAAAAAGGGAAACCGAGCCGACAAAGATCCGTGGTTCAACAGCCACACCTTGAAAAAAGGCTCACAGGACAGTATCATAGAATAGTTGTAATCACCTTTGTTTAGAATATACTGACCATCCCGTGTACATGGAGCCAGTTCCTCCCTGCGCCACAAGAACGAACAAGGCGTATATAATCATCATCGTCGGGAGGATTGCCGATTAATATCCTGCAGATAATGCTCAAAATATTCGTATTACTGTTTCTCACCACGGCCTTCTGTTGCAGCCGGAATGCCCAGGCCCAGCCCGACTGGTTTCCCTATCCTGTCGAAGTCTGGAATTCTCCCTTTGACATGGACAGTACGCGTTCATCCATGGAGTATGTGCCGCTACGCAATGTCTCGGCCGACTTTAATATCTGTGTTTCTTTTCCCCATATTAAAGATACCTATTGGCTGGCTGTTGATTTCGGCATTACCCAGGAGATTAAACGGCTCGGCAGTACCATGCAGTTATACCAGGCCGGCGGCTACAGCAACCTGGGTCTCCAGATCAAACAGATCAGGCAATGTGTTGCAAACGGTGCGGACGGGGTCATTATCGGTGCTATCTCTTATGATGGCTTAAATGAGCTTGTTGCGGAGTTGAAAGAAAAAAACATCCCGGTTATCGACGTTATTAACGGCATGTCCTCAGACAGTATTGCGGCAAAATCACTTGTTTCATTTGAGGAGATGGGGGCCAAGGCCGGAGAATACCTGACTGGTCTCCAACCAAAAAATTCCTCTAAAATAAAAAAAATTGCCTGGTTTCCCGGACCTGAAGGAGCGGGCTGGGTCACTGCGGGGAACAAAGGCTTTCTCAATGCCATTGCCGGCAGTAACCTGCAGGTCGTCGCAACCAGATATGGCGACACCGGGACCGCCGTACAATCGGCACTGATTAATGACGTTCTGGATACATATGCCGGGCAGCTGGATTATATAACAGGTACCGGAGTAACTGCCGAGGCTGCAGTACGAATTTTAAGAAAACGTGGACTCAGTAAACGCATCAAGATACTTTCCTATTACCTGACGCCAGGTGTTTATCGGGATATTCTACGGGGCACTATCATGGCGTCTTCAACGGATTCAACTGTTATTCAGGGACGCATTGCCGTTGATCAGCTGATACGAATACTCCTGCACAAGCCCTACTCTAAACATGTCGGTCCTATCCTGTATGTTCTTGATAAAAAAAATATTCACCAATTTGACAGAAAATCGATGCTGGCCCCCAGTGGTTTCCAGACAACCTACACCGTAAATCGGAAGATTATACGTTAGTAATTACCTGCAATCAACAGTGAAAATAAAATATCTCTCTCTTCGTTGTATTGCCGTTCTCGTTGTGCTGGCCGGTATATTATCTTCCTTTTATTTTGGCCGCATCCTCAAAGAGGATGCTATCCAATCCTGGCTTATTGAGGCAGCAGGAACAGCAGAAAAAGCAACAACAACCTGTCAATCCTGGTTTGCCCTACAGCAGACGCAGCTGCGAGGCATAGCCGCTATATTTTTTAATTCCAAGCCTGTATCAGAAAATCGTTTCCTCGATGTACTGGATCTGATCGAAGTGCCTGCCAGCCTCCCCTTTCACGCTGTTGCCTATGCCGAACGCCAGCCTACTGATTCCGGTGAGCAATATATTGTTACCTTGAGTTCCGATCCGGATTCAATCCTTGCTCCCGATTCTGATCTTGGCCGATACCCCCAGATTCTCTCTGCACTGGCCGTTGGCCACCTTTTTCCAGGCGAAGTCGTCATCAGCCCTACTTTTTTAAATGATCAGGGAGCCCTGATGACCTGCCTGCTCATAACCCTTTATGAGCAGGGAAAATCCGGCCTTGTGATTGCCACGATAAATCTGCAGGACCAGATCGAAGATCTGGCCACACTCCATATCCCTGCAGGACTGCATCTCCAGACCATTACGATGACTACCCTGGCAGACGGGTCTCCTTGGAAAACCGACTTTTATCACTCAAATATTTCGCCAATACTACCAACACGAAGTTTTCATATCCGGGCAGATGCCGGCAAGGTAACTCTGGATTATCTCTGGGGCGTCACTCCTGATTTTTCCGGCGGCCCTGATATCAAATTGGGCAGCCTGGTACAGATTACCGGGGTACTGTTCAGCCTTCTGCTCTTTGCTGTTCTCTGGTTTTTATTCAAAGAAAACACACGGGTTCAGAAAAAAATTGAAATTCGTACAGCTGAACTTTCTGCTGCAGTTGAGGATATTAACAATGAAATCAAAGAAAAGATTCAGGCAGAACAGGCACTGAAGGCCTCTTCAGAACGACTAAAAGCACTCTCTGATGCCAGCTTTGAAGCCATTTTTCTGTCGGACAAAGGCATCTGTGTTGACTTAAATAATACTGCCGCAAAGATGTTCGGGTATTCCAGAGAAGAGGCCATCGGCGCTGCAGCAACAATTATTTTTGCACCGGATCAACTCGAAATAGTACTGAAAAATATCCAATCTGAAAAAGAAGTCCCGTATGAGGCGATAGCTACCCGAAAAGATGGAACAACATTTCCTGTCCACATCCAGGGGCGGACCATTGAGTATTTCGGCAGACGGGTCCGAGTGTCGGCAATAACTGATATTACTGATCGGAAAAATGCTGAACAGGACAAAGAAAAGCTGACGGAACAGCTGCATCAGGCCAAAAAAATGGAGTCCATCGGCCTGATGGCAGGAGGAGTCGCCCACGATTTAAATAATATTCTCTCTGGAATTATCGGTTATCCTGAGCTGCTCCTGCAGGCACTGCCCGCAGGCAGTAAACTGCGAAAACCACTAGAGGCCATCAGGGAATCAGGGCAGCGGGCCGCAACAGTAGTTGCCGATCTGCTGACTGTAGCCCGAGGTGCTGCCACCTCCAAAGCAATTCATAACCTCAATGAATTGGTGCGCGAATATTTTGAATCACCTGAATGCGCGCAACTCAACTCTCTCTACCCGGAAGTAACCTGCCGCCGCCAGTGTACTGCCAAACAGCCTGCTCTTTGCTGTTCTGCAGTTCATATTAAAAAATGTCTTATGAATCTGGTTCTCAACGGGGTAGAGGCAATTCCCGAGCACGGAACTGTCGTGGTATCCACCTCAAATACACATATTGATGAAACTGATGCCGGGGAACATGATATGGAGCCGGGGGAATACGTCGTACTTCGTGTACAGGATACCGGACCGGGGATTGCTGATTCGGATTTACAGCATATTTTTGAGCCGTTTTATACCCGGAAAGAAATGGGCAGAAGCGGCACCGGCCTTGGACTTACAGTGGTCTGGAATACAATGGAGGATCATGGTGGCAAGGTCTCTGTTCAAAGCAGTCCGCAGGGGACGTGTTTTACCCTCTATTTCCCACTGAGCACAGAGCAAAAGGCTCTTCCAACGCAACACGACCGGGGAGAGTATTGTCACAAAAATGAACATATCCTGATTGTGGATGATGAACCGCAGCTGCGTGATATTGCCGCCCAGATGCTACAAAGCTCAGGTTACCAAATAGATACCGTCGCTTCCGGAGAGCTGGCGGTTGATTTTGTCCGCAAGACCCCTGTTGACCTGCTCATCATCGACATGATGATGGGATCCGGCATGAACGGACGAAAAACCTATGAAAAAATCTTGGCCATGTATCCAGGCCAACAGGCCATCGTTGCCAGTGGTTTTTCGGAGAGTGAGGATGTTAAAGCAACACTTAAGCTTGGTGCAGGCGGATTTATCAAAAAGCCCTACTCAATGGAGCAGCTGAATAAAATGGTTCATGAGGTCCTCCGGCATGAACCTGAAAATTCATAGTATCAGCCCCGCTCTGTCGGTCGGGCTACCGGCCGGACATGAAAATTTTTTTCCGGTTTACGATCCTCCCGCAAGTACCTACTCTTTGAACAGATGAAATACAGAGCTGACATAGACGGACTCCGGGCACTTGCTGTTATCCCGGTCGTTCTTTTTCATACTGATTTTTCGTGGTTCCGAGGTGGATTTGTCGGGGTGGATATTTTTTTTGTTATCTCGGGATATCTGATCACGACCATCATACATGAGGAGATACTGCAGAATCGGTTTACAGTTGCCGGATTTTACGAACGACGTATCCGGCGTATCTTCCCTGCCCTGTTCACCGTTATCCTGCTGAGCTCGGTTGCTGCAGCCTTCACCATGTTGCCTGACGGATTTGAACGATTCGGCCAGAGCGTGACTGCAGCAACCCTGTTTGTCGCAAATATATATTACCTTACGGAGTCGGACTATTTCGGGCCGGCAGCAGATACCCAGCCGCTGCTCCACACCTGGTCGTTATCCGTTGAGGAGCAGTTCTATGTGCTGTTCCCGCTGCTGCTGGTGTTTATCTTTACGTCATATCACGGTCGTTGGCGACAGATTCTACTGCCAACGGCTCTTATTTCTTTAGCCTTAAGTATCTTCGGGGTCCATTCCTTTCCGTCGGCTTCATTTTATCTCCTGCCGACACGGGGCTGGGAGTTGCTTCTTGGAGCCTTTATTGCCCTTGACCTGTTTCCCAAATGCCCCGGCAAACGGACAAGAGACGCGCTCTCTGTTCTGGGACTGGGGCTGATTCTCTGGTCAATATTTTTTTTCTCTACCCAGACCCCTTTCCCCGGCTGGCACGCCCTGCTCCCCTGCGTTGGTGCCGCATTAATTATTTATGCGGGCAGAAAA
>CAZQKF010000098.1:0-7053 GCA_964593645.1 uncultured Desulfobulbus sp. | reverse complement strand
GCAGTGCTTCCATTTTGCCGCGACTGGATAAAATTATTGTTTCAACGGCCTGCATCTGCTCATTGGTGAGCGAAAGTTTATTTTTGAGTTCAAGCAATTGCCTGTTCGGTCTTGAATTATGCATTTCCTGGAACCTGATCTTCTGGTCAGGAGTTAAAATAGCTAAGATGCGAGTACTTGTGCTCTCCCGTTTTTTTCTTTCTGTGTGCGTGATATCATGCTTGAACTGCGTATCTTTATCTTTTTCCTGGAGGCGTTTTACATCGGCGTCAGCTACGATTTCACGCAACAAGGTGACCTGCTCATCGCTCAGGTTTAGTCCTTTACGCATCATCTGAATTCGTTCTTCAGCCTGAGGCGAGAGATCAGCTGACGAAGAGAGGGGAGCAATACAGCCGACAGAGACTGCAAGTAGAATAAAAAACAGAGTATTCTTCATGGGAGTATTTTCCTTTTATAGGTTACGAATACTTAAACTGCAGCAGAAACAAGTTGGCTGAAGCGATGCTGCTTATCCAAGTATCTCTATGGGAGCGGAACGATTGGTCCCGGTATTCCAGGGCCCGGTTCCGGCCCGGGGCCCTGCGGTACAGGGGCCGGGGCAACAGGTTCCGGAGCAGGTGGCACGGGTACAGCCATTGCCGGGCCAGCAGCCGGCGGTGGAGGCGGCGGAGGGCATCCAAGCAAGGACAGTACGATAGCTGAGGACATGAGCAGCAGGACTGCTTTGGTAAGGCGATATGGGAGGTACTTTTTTGAGTTTATCTGAGGGTTCATACACGTTACTCCTGGAGAGAATTTATTTTGGAAATAGATATACTTTGAACTCCGATTATGTCAATGGCGATTCAAACAAGAGGCAACTTTGCACAATTGTTTTTTAAACTCATGCAGCGTACAGATTTATCCAAACTCTACGTTATATTAAAAAATGTACCCTTTAATATCAGGTGAGTAATGGCTGAAAGATGATTAATATATTTCGAAATCTACACGTATCTTACCCCAAACAAAAGTCCTGATTTTTTATGGCGGCATTAAGTATATCATGTCCTGCATAAATGAACTGTTGCAGATGGAAGAAGGACTGGGTACGTGCCTGTATCTCGCTCTTGATAAGAGGCGAATACAGCATAAAACTATTATAACATAATAAAGGAACCGTTGCGGCCGGTTGTCTTCTCTCCGTGCCGTCTGGCGCGGCGATAGGAAAAAAAATCTTCACTGCACGAGGTACATAGGCCGCTAATATCAATGTTTGTCTCTAAAAGACCGGCATCAAGGAGCTGTTTTTTGCTTATTTTCCAGAAATCAAAATATTGAGGTGCTGCCTGGAATTCATGGAGAGAGGGAGGGAGTTCCTGTCGGTAATGAATAAATTCTGCGCAACAAGGCCCAAGAGAAGGACTGATGACCGCTCTTAGATCTGCAGGATTAACGTCATAGATATCTTGCATTCGGCTGATTGTTGACGAAACGATATTAAGTGTGCTTCCCCGCCATCCATTATGAACACAGCCAATAATCTGACGATTGGGATCATGCAGCAAAATAGCCTGGCAGTCAGCCTGTTGAATCAGCAGCCCGACGCCCCGCTGGTTGGTGATAAGGGCATCTGCACCGGTAAATTCCGTATCGTTTTCTATGTGTTTAATACAAAGTATAGTATCACCGTGAACCTGCACGGCTGAGGCGAGCTGCTCAATCCCAAATTCCTCCTTCAGCAGCTGCCGGTTACGCTTTACTGCCTCTGGTCTATCACCTACACCGGAGCTCAGGTTAAGCTCGGCAAATGGCGGCAGGCTTGTTCCACCGTATTTGGCCAGCATGGCATGGGGAATTCGCAGCAGTGTTGAACTGTACCAGCGCATGGGATTTTTGCTCTGGCCGGCATGGTGGCATGTGATCATAGCATAAAAAAAGGGAAAGCCTTTCAGCTTTCCCTGGGGAACTACAGGCGTTAATGGTCTTCTTTGTTAAAAGAAAACATCAAAGGTCAGATAGATCTGATCTGCACTTTCAACCGGCATTGAGGTCCCGGTTGCGGTGGAAATTTCGTAGGCACCAGTCATCTCAGAAGGGTTGTCAACATCGTAGGGTTTTATAACCCAGTCATTGCCGGTGTAATCATACCAGTAATGCTGGTAACCCAGACGAATAAAGGTCTTGGCATATTTGGAGATAGCCTCGCCTGACGGCAGATCGTAGATCATGTAGATTTCAGCAACCTGGCCGCGGGTAGAAAGTTTAGAGAGATACAGGTCATCGTGACCTGGAGTAAAGGCGATCCAGTACTCAGATCCCCAGTTATACTCAGCACCGAACTTAAGGCCGACATTTTTTATGTCGTAACGAAGACCGGCGTACACGGAATATCCGTTTTCGCTGTCTGTATTATATCCGGTAAGGCCTTGGGACATTGCAGCATAATCGTTAAACATTCCATGGCCGCCCGGATCGGTCTGACTCCAGCCGCCGGCAACAAAGTAGGTAAAATCGGAAATTTTATCCTGATACACTGCCGACGTATGATAAATATTACCTTCAGTATAGTTAAATCCGTTCGCATCTGCGGCAATGGCGTTGATGATCGGATCCTGAAAGTTGGGATAGGAAAACATGTTGACCACGGCAAAGGACTGAATGTTCATAAATCTTTTACCTCGTTTAAAAACATCCCAACTCAGTCCCATGAAATCCGTGTCGTCCATATTGTAACTGTCTTGACTGTAGTAAGTGGGAGACCCGTCAAATTCCAGTCCATCCTCAAAGCCGCGTCCGTAGCAGAAACGAATCCGGCCGGCTCCCAGAGCCTTGCTGCCCCATTTATACACATATCCTGCGGAAATACCGTCAAAGGGGTAATCCATATAGGCAACCGGCGTAGCCAGGCGTTTGTCGGCTCCCATGCGAATCTGTGCAGGCGGTCCGTCTGTTGTCGGTCGACGTCCGATGGAAAACCAGACCGGCATGCCGCCGATATCCGTCCAGTTGACAAAGGCGCGGTCTACACGTAAGGCATTGTCCGATGGAGTACGGGTGGTGTTGCCGTCAAATTGGTACCACCAGGTATTCTGGTCATTTTTGGCATAACTTTCCATGCCCCAGGCCTTGTACATTGCCAGGCGACCGTGAAAATTTACCTTTTCCGTAGCCTTAACTTTCATGTTGAGGCGAAAGCGGTTGGTAAAATACGTTGTGTTTTTAAAGTCGGGGCCACTTTCGACCCTGCCGTTGGTCGGGTTGACAAAATCAACGCCATTGGAGCTGTAGTAGTCCATACGGGCACGGAAATCGCCGTAAAATTTAAATCGAGCTGCCAGATCCCAAGCCTCGGATTTTTCGTCGAGCATGTCGCCCATGTCATCGACTTTGTCCCCGTATTCAGACATGGTTTCATTCTGCTGGGCCAGCTGCGCCTGCATGGCTTCAATCTGACGGGACAGTTCGTCAATCCTGTTTGTCAGGCTGCTCGGTGCTTTACCGGCACTGGCAGATGCGGCAACAGGCAGGACAATAAGACCGGCCAGTGCAAGTAAAGAAATTTTTTTGATCATGAGTTGTGTTCCCCTCCAAACATATGAATAATGAAAATCATTCATTGGTTGTACAAAAAAAGGGTTGAATCCGTAAGGACTCAACCCTTTTGTGCTTCCTGGTCAGATTAATACTTCCGTCATCGATCTAGAAGTATACATCAAAGGACAGGTAGACCTGATCAGCACTTTCAATAGGCATTGTAGAACCTGTTGCAGTGGCGATCTCGTACGCACCCGTCATCTCAGAAGGCTCGTCTACGTCATAGGGTTTAACGACCCAGTCAACACCGGTGTAATCGTACCAGTAATGCTGGTAGCCCAGACGGATAAAGGTCTTGGCATATTTGGAGATAGCTTCACCAGAAGGCAAATCGTAGATCATGTATATTTCAGCAACCTGACCACGGGTGGACAGTTTGGAAAGATACAGATCGTCATGACCCGGAGTAAAGGCGATCCAGTACTCAGATCCCCAGTTATACTCAGCACCGAACTTCAAGCCGGCATCAGCGATGTCATAGCGAAGACCTGCATATACGGAATAACCGTTTTCAGAATCGGTATTATACCCGGCAAGACCCTGGGACATGGCAGCATAATCGTTGAACATACCGTGTCCACCCGGATCAGTCTGACTCCAGCCACCGGCTACGAAATAGGTCAGGGCTGCAACTTTATCCTGATATACGGCGGATGTATGATAGATGTTACCTTCGGTGTAGTTGTAGCCATTGGTGTCGGAAGCCATTGCGTTGATGATCGGATCCGAGAAGTTCGGATAGGTGAACATGTTAACAACAGCAAAGGACTGGATATTCAGGAAGCGGTCGCCCTGCTTCATAACATCCCAGCTCAGACCCATAAAGTCGGTGTCATCCTGGCTATAGCTGTTCTGGCTGTAGTAGGTGGGAGAACCGTCAAATTCCAGTCCATCCTCAAAACCACGACCGTAACAGAAACGAATACGACCGGTACCCATGGCGTCATTGCCCCATGCATAGGCATAACCCATGGAAATACCATCAAAGGGGTAATCCATGTAGGCAACCGGAGTTGCCATGCGCTGGTCAAGGCCCATGCGGATCTGTGCGGGAGGTCCGTCAGTGGTGGGACGACGTCCGATGGAGAACCATACCGGGGCACCGCCGATGTTGTTCCAGTTAACAAATGCACGATCTACACGCAGGGCATTGTCAGAGGGGGTACGGGTTGTATTTCCGTCAAATTGAGGCCACCAGCTGTTCATGTCATTGGTGGCATAACTTTCCATGCCCCAAGCCTTGTACATGGCAAGACGACCCTTGAACTCGACGTTCTCTGTGGCCTTAACACGCATGTTGAGACGGAAGCGGTTAGTAAAGTAGGTGGTATTTTTATAATCCGGACCACTTTGCAGCTGGCCATTTGTGGGGTTGAAGAAATCAACGCCGTCGGCACTGTAGTAATCCATGCGGGCACGAAAATCGCCGTAAAATTTGAAGCGGGCAGCAAGATCCCAAGCCTCAGATTTTTCGTCTAACATGTCATTCATGTCATCGACTTTGTCGCCGTACTCAGAAATGGCTTCGTTCTGCTGGGCAAGCTCAGCTTTCATAGCTTCCAGCTGACGAGACATTTCGTCAATTTTGCTGGTCAGGTCTGACGGAGCTTTGCCGGCGCTTGCAGATGCAACTACAGGCAGGGCAATTAATCCGGCAAGGGCCAGCATGGAAAATTTCTTAACCATTCTTCATCCTCCTTTTCAATTTTTTGGGATTGAATCCCACTGTTGACCGTTCTTCTCTCGCAACCAGGCAAGGTCTTTGCACCCTGGCCTGACGCACGTGGAGACAAGTCTCTTCTTTTTAAAAATTATCTAATCTAAGATGTTTTTATCGTATTTAAATTGGCTTGTCAACAGCTTGGAGCAAAAAAGTTAAAAAAATTGTACCAGCAGGCTGCTTTATGTAATATTTCAGGAATGGTTTTTATGAATGCCAGGTTATCATACTGTATTACTTAAAAACATTAACCTGCCCGTCATGGTATTACAGCAGGTGTCAGCAGGTACAAAGTTTGAATAGGAACTGGTGGGAAGAGCAGACCCGGTGAGGTTGGATTAAGTTTTTTATACACGGCCCTGTACCCCTGCAGAGCCGTATTACGGGAGAAAGGATTACTTTGGATAGCGGAAGGTCGTAGTACCTTTTCTGCGGCCTATACGAACTGTACCTCCTTTATTCAGTTGACCAAACAGAATTTCTTCGGTGAGTACATCCCCGATTTCTTTCATGATCAGACGACGCAGGGGGCGGGCACCATAGGCGGGATCATATCCTTCAGACGCCAGCCATTTACGAGCCGTCGGGGTCAGAGAAATCTTGACTTTTTTATCAGCCAGCTGTACCTGCAGCTCAAAAATCATCTTGTCGACAACTTTTTCTACAGCATTCATTTCCAGGCTTGTAAAGGTGATGACCCCATCAAGCCGGTTTCTAAATTCCGGGGCAAACAGGTTTTTCAAGGCCTTTTGTTCTCTGCCCGAGGAATCCCCCAGAAAGCCGATGCTCTGCTCGGTCATCTCACGCGCCCCGGCATTAGTGGTCATAATCAGGATGACGTTGCGAAAATCAGCCCGTCTGCCCGCATTATCAGTCAGGGTCGAATGGTCCATGACCTGCAGCAGAATGGAAAACACATCAGGGTGCGCTTTTTCAATTTCATCGAGCAGCAGTACTGTGTAGGGATGCTTGCGAATGGCATCAGTGAGCAGGCCTCCCTGATCAAAACCTATATAACCGGGTGGGGCGCCGATGAGCCTTGCCACGGCATGTTTCTCCATGTATTCACTCATGTCGAATCGTTCAAAGTTTACAGTAAGCGCATCTGCAAGCTGCCGGGCGACCTCGGTCTTGCCCACTCCGGTCGGGCCTGCAAAAAGGAACGATCCCGTAGGCGAAAGCGGATTGCCAAGACCTGCACGAGACCGTTTGACTGACTGGACAACGGCTGCTATTGCCTCATCTTGCCCGAAAATAACCGACTGCAGGCTGCCCTCAAGTTTCTGCAGCCCTTCAGCCTCATTGCTGGTTTTAGAGGTAACCGGAACGCGGGCCATCTTAGACACTGTACGTTCAACATCACGAACGCCGACAGTCTTGCCGGTCTTGCCTGCCAACCTGAACGAGGCCCCTACCTCATCCATTACATCAATGGCCTTATCGGGCAGAAAGCGGTCATTGATATAACGATGGGCAAGTTCTGCTGTGGTCTGGATGGCCGACTTAGAGTAATGGATTTGGTGGTGGTCTTCATAGCGGGACTGCAGTCCTTTTAAAATGGCACAAGTGTCCGGTACCGAAGGCTCCTCAATATCAATTTTCTGAAAGCGTCTGGCCAGGGCCCGATCTTTTTCAATATGATTTTTATACTCTTCATAGGTGGTTGAACCGATGCAGCGGATAGTGCCTGCCTGCAGGGCCGGTTTGAGCAGGTTGGATGCATCCATGGATCCGCCGCTGGTAGCACCGGCCCC
>CAZQKF010000097.1:1081-7060 GCA_964593645.1 uncultured Desulfobulbus sp. | reverse complement strand
ACCTGGTGCATGCCGTGCGCAGAAATGACGAACTCGTTGCAGTGCTGCCCAAGGTTCGGCCGGACCTGATTCTGCTGGATGTCAACATGCCGGATGGCTCTGCCTTTGAGGCCTGCAGAAACTTAAAAAAAGACCCGAATACTTCAGATATTCCGGTGTTGTTTATTACATCCCGCCGTAACCAGCGCGACATTATCACTGGTTTTCAGGCCGGGGGCCAGGATTATATTACCAAACCCTATACCACGGCCGAGCTGCTGGCCCGGATCGAAACTCACCTGTCCCTGCGCCGGGCCCTGCAGAAACTTAAAGAAAGTGAGGCCCGCTACCGGGAGCTCTCCATTCACGATGACCTGACCGATTTTTACAACACCCGTTACCTGTACCAGACCCTGCAGGGGCAGCTGGATATGCATCGACACCGGGCATTATCGGTCATCTTCATGGATATTGATGACTTTAAAACCGTTGTCGACACCTATGGCCATCTTAACGGCAGCCGCACCATTGCCGAGCTGGCCGATGTTGTCCGGGCAGTACTTCCGGACGGCGCATACGGGGTCAGTTACGGCGGTGATGAATTTGTGATTGTCCTGGCCGGACATAACCATGACCAGGGAATGCAGACGGCCGAGGCCATTCGCCGGGCCATTGAACAGGCCCCTTTTCTTGCCACCCAGGACCTGGCCATTCACATCACGGTCAGCTGCGGAGTCGCAACCTTTCCTGCAGATGCCCAGACCCTGACCGGGCTGCTTGGCTGTGCAGACCAAGCCCTGTTTACCAGTAAAAAACAGGGAAAAAATACTGTTACCGCCTTTTCCACCGACTAATGAAACAGCTGTCGGCAACACCAACTTCACGCAGCCTGGCCATTACCTGCCTCCACCAATGGGCAGGAACCGGCAAACCTATCCAGGGTTTTATTGACACCATAGTCCATGCCTCGGCTCTCAAACCGGAGGATAAACAGCTTGCTGTTATGCTGGTCATGGGTGTACTGCGCAGACAGCAGTATCTGGACACTATCCTTGGCCGTTTTTCAAAAACTCCTCTGCGCAAGATGAAGCCGCTGACCCTGGCAGCCATGCAGGTCGGTATCTATCAACTCTGCTTTCTTGACCGCATCCCGGAGTCAGCCGCTGTCAACGAAACAATCAAGGCCTTAAAAAAATCCAGCCAGCCCGGCTGGCTGCTGAAATTTGCAAACGGTACCCTGCGGGCCATTGCCCGGGCAAAAAAAACATTACCTAAACCGGAAACTGCCGGGCCGGGTAACGGGCCGGTACTTGAACATCCAGACTGGCTGACAGAACGCTGGCAAACCAACTTCGGACAAAAACAGATGAAAGAAATCTGCCGGGTCAACACCCTTGAACCGGTGGTTTGTCTGCAGGTGAATGCTGGGCGTACCGGCAGAAAGCACCTGGCCGAACTGTTCACCCAGGCAGGTATCGAGAATCGACTAGGCCTCTATGCACTGGAGAGTCTGCTCCTGCCGAATCATCGAGGAGCAGTAACCGCCCTGCCCGGCTTTAAAGAAGGGCTCTTTCAGGTGCAGGACCAGGCCGCCCGACTCTGCTGCCACCTGCTTGGGCCGCTGCAGGAAAACGGCCGCTATCTGGACGGCTGCGCCGGGCTGGGCGGCAAGACCTGCGCCCTTGCCGAGGCCTTGCCCTCTGGGGCATCACTCCATGCCGTTGAACCGGATACACGACGAATTCGACTTCTGACGGAGAACCTCTCCCGCCAGAAGTTGACGGACCGGGTCGTGACCGTACAGGATGATCTGCAGGCCTATGCTGCATTTTCCCCACCTCTATTTAATGGTATACTGATTGATGCCCCCTGTTCAGGAACCGGTGTTATTCGCAGACATCCGGATATTCGCTGGAACCGCCGGCCCGAAGATATTGCAGTACTGCACAAAACACAGCTTGGTTTACTGCACACTGCAGCTGACATGCTTGTGCCCGGCGGCGTAATGGTCTATGCAACCTGCTCACTGGAGCCGGAAGAAAACGCGCAGGTCATCAACAAATTCCTACAATCCCACGCAGACTTTACCTTGAGTGGCTGCAGAAAATTTCTTCCGGCAAGTGCTGCCGAGTGCATTGATGCCAATGGATGCTTCGCCCCTCTGCCCAGTGATGAGATTGAAGGATTTTTTGCCGCCCGGCTCTGCAAAAATTCCGGGTAATAATCAACGCCCCTGTCTTGTGGTTTACGCAAAAAATGCGTATGATTTATTTTAATAGAATGTCATGAGCATAATTGCTTCAGGGGTAGGAGCGGCGCCCCGCCGCGAATGGCTGACCTTTTTCGCGGCGGGGCACCGCTCCTGCCGTATTTTTTTCTTTTAAATTTTCTCTCCGGACACATAAAATGGCTGAAATAAAATCTACTATGGATCTGGTTATGGAGCGGGCTGCCCGAATGGGCAAGGCCTCGCACGATGACCTGGCCCAGGAAAGCGACCGTAAACAGGGCATGAAACTGGCTGCGGAATTTTTAGACGGTACAATTGATAACCTGCTGAAGGCTCTGACCGAACTGCCGTCGGAGCAGCAGATGGCGGCCCGAAAGGGTATGGTTGAGGTGCTTTTGCGCAACATCTTTCTGCCACGCGATGAAACCGCCAAGGAACGGACCGACAGGGCGGCCCAGGGGATTGTGGAACTTGGCGGCGGCGCTGGTGACCTGAGCAGTATCTGCGCTGAGATGCAGCATATACTCGGCCAGTACAATGAGCACCGGGAGCAACTCAAAAAACAGCTTGAAGAACAGGTGCAGACCCAGTACGAACAGCTGCTTGCCCAGCAGAGGAGCGGCATGCCGGGCGACTCCGCAAACCCGGAACTTGCCCTGCAAGCCAAGGTCAAGGAAGAGTGGACACGACTTGAAACAGAGCTCTCGGATCAGTACAACCAGGCCCTTGAACAGCATAAAATGACCTTGAAAGAGCGGCTGAGCTGACGGGGTTACAAAAGAGAATGTCCTTTCCTATAGATACTGTTGTTGCCTTACTCCAGAAGGAAGTTGCTGACTACCAGGTGCCGGTGGTGGATCTGATTGCCGCCCAGACCAGGGATCCCTTCAAGGTGCTGGTGGCCACCATTTTATCTGCCCGAACTAAGGATGAAGTCACGGCAGCCGCTTCCAGACGACTGTTCAAAAAAGCAGACAATGCTGAAGAACTGGACCAGTTGTCAGTTGCAGAGCTGGAAAAGCTGGTCTATCCGGTGGGTTTTTTCCGCAACAAGGCAAAATATCTTGCCGCCCTGCCCGGCGTGCTGGCAGAAGAGTTTGGCGGCCAGGTACCTGATGTGGTGGAAGAGCTGGTCAAACTGCCGGGAGTCGGCCGTAAAACCGCCAACCTGGTGGTGGCGGTCGCCTTTAACAAGCCCGCCATCTGCGTGGATACCCATGTCCATCGGATCATGAACCTCTGGGGTTATGTAGAGACCACAACGCCTCTGCAGACGGAAATGGCCCTGCGCGAAAAGCTGCCCGAGCAGTACTGGATTACCATCAACTCCCTGTTGGTCGCCTTTGGCCAGGGAACCTGCAAGCCCCGTTCTCCCCATTGCGACCGCTGCGTACTGGCTGAGCTCTGTCCGCAGATCGGCGTGAAACCGCGCAAGACCCAATCGTCTTCCGGTCGGATCGGGAAAAAGTCATCCAGCCGCCGCTTTATCTCCTGGAATGTGAACGGCCTGCGGGCAGCCCTGAAAAAAGGCTTTCTGGATACCCTGCATGAACTTGATGCCGACATCTTCGCCCTGCAGGAAATCAAGGCCATGCCCGATCAGCTGCCGGACGAGGTAAAGCATATTCCCGGCTATCACGCCTATTTTTACCCGGCCCGGAAAAAAGGATATTCCGGTACTGCCGTGTTCAGCAGGACAGAACCCAGGGACGTTGTCTACGGCCTGGGCAAAGAGGAATTTGACAGCGAAGGACGAGTGCTGACCCTTGAATTTGCTGATTTCTATTTCATTAACATCTATTTCCCCAATGCCCAGCACGGCCTGAAACGGATTGACTTCAAGCAGGATTTCAACAATGAGGTTCTGCGCTACATGGACAGACTGGCCAAGAAAAAATCCGTGGTGCTCTGCGGCGACCTGAACGTGGCCCATAAAGAAATCGACTTGGCCAACCCAAAGGCCAATGTCAAAAACCCCGGCTTTTCTCCCCGGGAACGGGCCTGGATGGATGAGGTTGTCCAGGCCGGCTACGTGGATACCTTTCGGCTGTTCAACCAGGAACCGGAGCAGTACAGCTGGTGGAGCTACCGGTTTAATGCCCGGGTAAAAAATATTGGCTGGCGCATTGATTATTTTGTGGTTGATCCGGGCAGCCGTGATCGAGTACAGGGAGCGGCCATTCACGATGATATCTTAGGCTCGGATCATTGCCCGGTAAGCATTGAATTTACTTAACAGCCAATGCCATGAAACCGTATCAAATTATCATAGCCGATGATCACAGCCTGATCCGCCAGGGCATAAAAACCATTATCGGCCAGGAAAAGACTCTGGAGGTTATTGCCGAAGCAGCAGACGGCATGGAATTGATGACCCAGCTGACCGAGCAGCTACCGGATATGGTCATCCTGGATATCTCCATGCCCCGGATGAACGGCATTGATGTGGTCACTGAGATGCACGAATACTTTCCCGAGGTGCGCATCCTGATCCTGAGCATGCACACCAATGCCCAGTATTTTTATCATGTGATCTCTGCCGGGGCGCATGGCTATCTGCTCAAAGATGATTCGGACACAGAACTGCTGACCGCCATTCACACCGTCCGGAGGGGTAAAACCTATGTCTCACCTCAGCTGGTTACCGAGGTAACCGGAGACATGGTTTCAGCCTTTCGCGACAACAAAGAAATACCCATTATCCAGCTTACCGACCGGGAAAAGCAGGTACTGCACATGGTGGTCAAGGGGCATACCAGCAAGCAGATTGCAGCAATTCTCTGCTTAAGTCCCCGCACAGTTGACCATTACCGGGCCAGTCTGCTGAAAAAATTTAAGATGAAAAACACAGTTGACCTCGTCAACCATGTGCTCAGCAACTCCATAGTCCTGCCTGAATAATAATTCCAGTTTCTCCCTTGCCCTGCAACGGATTAGGTATATTTACCCATATAAAAACGGGTAGGTTCCCCAATTGCTTTTTTATCCCAATACGTATACAAAATAGAGCATGAAGCGTTATGTTCGAACTGGACGTTGCGTATGTTGAGAGAATACGGTGGAGGGAACAATGAACAAGAATGATCTCGTAGAATCTATTGCCCGGTCTGCAAACATCAGCAAGGTCGCTGCAGAACGAGGTTTAAGTGGTATGCTGCAGACCATGTCCAGTGCCATGGAAGAAGGTGAACGCGTCACTCTGGTTGGTTTCGGCAGCTTTTCAATTATTGACCGGGCCCCCCGCCTGGGCCGCAACCCGAAAACCGGAGAGGAAGTACCTATCCCCTCCCGCAGAGGCGTCCGGTTTCGTCCCGGCAAGGAACTCGTCCAGAGAATTCAATAGATTTTCTATTCTCTGCAACTCTTGTAGAGAATATATTGCCCAGGAGCGGCAGCAATATCTGTTCAGGATATTTCTGCCGCTTTTTTTCGCCAGCTCCAGAGTCCAACACCGACAACCAACATGGAAAGACTGAGCAGCTGCCCCATGGTCATGCCGAGCAGCACCTGGCCGAGTTGAGGATCAGGTTCACGGACAAACTCCACCAGAATACGCACTGTCCCGTATAAGAAAAGAAACAAGGCCAGCATGGTGCCGTGCGGCCACCACTTTCCGTATTGTTCCTGCCAAGGCCTGGCTTTGAACGACCAGAGCACGACAAACAGTAAAACTCCTTCAAGCAAGACCTCATACAGTTGCGAGGGATGGCGTGGCAGCGAACCGCCGCCGGGGAAGAGACCCTGGAGTTCGACCGCGAGGATCTTTACAC
>CAZQKF010000097.1:0-1071 GCA_964593645.1 uncultured Desulfobulbus sp. | reverse complement strand
GCCGGGGAAGATCATGCCCTAGGGCACAGCGGTTACCCGTCCATACAGCTCAGCGTTCATGAAGTTGCCGATTCGCCCCAATCCCAGACCGACAGGTACTGTAACCACATACAGATCCGCACACTTCCAAAAATCTATCTTATGACGTCTGCAGTACAGGCTGCCGCAGACCAGTACCCCGATACAGCCGCCGTGGAAAGACATGCCGCCCTGCCAGGTGGCAAAAATTTCCAGGGGGTGCTGCAAATAGTACGGTAGATTATAAAAGACAACATAGCCCAGTCTGCCGCCTAAAATAACCCCGGCAATGAGGGCAAGGTTTAAGTTATCCAGATGCTTGAGCAGCAGCTGCCAGTGAAATTTTCTGGTCTGATAGCCCACCAGCAGGTAGGTGGCCAGAAAACCGAAAATATACATGAGCCCGTACCAGCGCACCTGAAGCGGGCCAAGGGAAAAGATAACAGGATCAATGTTTGGATAGGTGAACATAGCTTTTTATAAAATCCCCATCTTCTTCAGATGCACCTGGAGCACAGAAACTGCAGCCGGAGTCACCCCGGAGATACGTGAAGCCTGGCCCAGTGACCTGGGCTGGACAGCTGTCAGCTTTTCCACCACCTCGTTGGAAAGCCCGGGCAGGCTACTGTAGTCGATTTCCTCGGGCAGCCGGGTACGCTCCAGTTTTTTATAGCGGTCAACCTGCTCCTGCTGCCGCATGATATAGCCGGCATACTTCACCTGCAGTTCAATCTCACCGGCAAAATCCAGCCCACTTACATCAACACCAGGTTCCAGTTCCGCCCGGCGGGCAAGCTCGGTGATATGCTTCATCTTTATCTCAGGCCGGCGCAGCAGTTCAATCATGGTCATGGCCTGATTAAGGGGGGTCGACTCCAGCGCGACCAGATACTCATTGACTGCTGGAGTCGGCCTGGCTCGAAGGCGATGCAACAACTCAACAGTTTCATCAATCGATGCTTTTTTGGCAGTAAAACTCTGCCAGGTCGCCTCATCAACCAGGCCCAGCTGGTAGCCTATTTCCCGCAGACGCAGGTCGGCATTGTCTTCGCG
>CAZQKF010000096.1:0-7073 GCA_964593645.1 uncultured Desulfobulbus sp. | reverse complement strand
TGATCGATAAATTTATTGCCGTAGCCCAGGGTGCGTACCGGCAGAACCAGGTGGAGTTCGTGAAGCATCTGCAGGACTGCGCTGCCAAAGCCGCCTTTTTTTACATTGTCTTCTACTGTGACTACCCGGGCGCAGGTTGCAGCCCATTTACCAATCAGTTCATTGTCCAGCGGCTTGATAAAGCGGGGATTAATTACAGCGGCATCAATGCCGAGCTTGGCAAGGCCTTCAGCAGCCTCAAGGGCCGGATAGACCCTGTTGCCGATGGGCAGGAGCAGTACATCTTTGCCCTCGCGCAAAAGTTCACCACGGCCAATAGGAAGCTCAGTAAATTCCTCATCCATGATGACATCTTCGCCCTTTCCCCGGGGATACCTGATGGCACAGGGGCCGTCACTGTTAATTGAGGTATACAGCATGTGTTGCAGCTCGTTTTCATCCTTTGGTGCCATGACCGTCAGGTTAGGGACAAAGCGGAGAAAGGAGAGATCAAAAACACCGTGATGGGTGGGGCCGTCATCGCCGACCACACCACCACGATCCAGGGCAAAGGTTACCGGCAGGTCGGGCAGGCAGACATCGTGAATCAACTGATCCAGGGCCCGCTGCATAAAGGTGGAGTATACAGTAACAACCGGGCGCATGCCTTCCATGGCAAGTCCGGCGGCAAAGGTTACTGCATGCTGTTCAGCAATGCCCACGTCAAAAAAACGATCCGGGAACTGTTTGCTGAAATTTACCAGTCCGGTTCCGGCAGGCATGGCTGCGGTAATGGCCGTGACTCGCTTGTCGTTCTCGGCCAGGGTGCAGATCGTTTTGCCGAATACCGAGGTATAGGAGGCTGGCCCTTTCGAGGGCAGCGGCTTGCCGGTGGCAACATCAAAGGGGCCGACGCCGTGATAATCACCAGGGTTTGTTTCCGCAGGTTCATAGCCCTTGCCCTTGGTGGTGAGCACATGGATCAATACCGGGCCGTGACTGTTGTCCCGGACATTTTCCAGGGTCTCGATCAGTCCTTCAAGTTCATGGCCCGGGATGGGGCCGATATATTCAAATTTCAGCGCTTCAAAGAGCATGCCCGGGGTGAAAAAACCCTTCAGGCTTTCCTCGGATTTACGCAGCACGGTAAGGATGTTTTCGCCCACGGAAGAAAGCGATTTCAGCCGCTCCTCAACATGATCCTTCAGGCGGCGCATGGTTTTGGAGGTCAGTTTTCGGCTTAAAAAACTCGACATGGCCCCGACATTGGGGGAAATAGACATCTCGTTATCATTTAAGATAACAATCAGATCCTTATCCAGGTCACCAGCGTGATTAAGTCCCTCAAAGGCCAGACCGGCGGTCATGGATCCGTCACCGATAATGGCAATCACCTTGCCGTCATCATCCTGAATGGCCTTGGCCGCGGCCATTCCCAGGCTGTAGGAAATGGACGTTGAGCTGTGCCCGGTTTCCACCACATCATATTCACTCTCAGATCGCTTGGGAAAACCGCTTATACCCTGATACTGGCGCAGGGTATGGAATTTATCCCGGCGGCCGGTGATTAGTTTATGGGTATAGCATTGATGGCCAACATCCCAGACCAGTTTATCTTTGGGGGTCTTGAATACATAATGCAGGGCCAGCGTCAGCTCAACAACACCCAGACAGGGGGCAAGGTGGCCACCTGTTTTCGAGACGGTTGTGATGATGTTTTCCCTGATCTCCCGGGCAAGAACTTCCAGGGACGCAAGATCAAGTCCGCGAATGTCTTCGGGTGAGTCAATTGTATCCAGCAGGGAAGTTGTCTTGTCCTGTGGAAGCGTAGGCATGAGCATATATATTCCTTGAATGAGCGATATACTGGCTAAAACCCAGGGGTATCACATCCAATATCGACGTGCAGTCGGTTGTGTTAATCTAAAGCAGCCTAAAAGTTGTCCTGAGCAGAGGAGGATTCTGGAAAAGGCACTGCCGTCAGTTCGCCCGTATTTTTCTGGAGCAGTTCAACCTGGCTGCGTGCCTCCTCTAGACGCTTGTTGCAGAATTCAACCAGCTGGACACCTTCTTCAAATTTTTTAAGACTTTTGTCCAGGCCGAGTTCACCTGCCTCAAGATCTGTTGTTATCTGTTCAAGCTTGCCCAGAGCGCTTTCAAATGTTTTTTTAGCCATTTTTAGTTTCCCGTTTAAACGCCGGTTGCATCTTGTTTTTTTGTGAGTACAATGGTGCTGTACTCAAGTTTAACTCTATATTCTAAACATTATGGATAATGCTTTCAATACCTGATTCATGAATACCTCCCATTTAACGGATTTTACAGACTGGCTGCTGGTTGAACGCGGCTATTCTCCGCACACGATTGACGGTTATTCACGTGATGTAACGGAGTTTTTTGCCTGTGTCGGCGCTGAAATAGAGCTTGGCCTGCTAACCCGGGAACATGTTCAGGCCTATCTTTCGTCACTGTATGGCACAAATTCCAGTACTACGGTGGCTCGCAAGATGTCGGCTCTGCGAACATTCTTTAAATTTCTTGCCCGGGAAGGGGTAATGGCCCATGATCCCCTGGCCGGCATGGCCGGGCCAAAGCTTGCCCGTAATATTCCGGTTTTTTTGACCGTAGATGAAGTCTTCAGTCTGCTGGAGGAACCCGGCAAACAGGACAGCTTGTATCTGCGTGACTGCGCTGTTATGGAGTTACTGTATTCCACCGGCATGCGGGTGTCTGAAGTTGTTTCTCGGAACATGGATGATCTTGATTTTGCATCCGGTATGGTCAAGGTCAAGGGCAAAGGCAACAAGGAACGTATTGTTCCCTTTGGCAGTCCGGCGGCAGACGCCCTGTACAAGTGGTTTGCACAGCGGGATCAGCTGACTGCGGATCGAATCCGGCGCGGCCATGAACCGGAGCGGGCAGCGCTCTTTTTAAACAATCGCGGCACCCGGCTTACCGGGCGCAGTGTTGAACGGCTGGTTGCCGCGTACGGCATCCGGGCTGGTATAGGCGTTAAGGTAACACCGCATGCACTGCGTCATTCCTTTGCCACCCATTTGCTGGAGATGGGCCTTGATCTGCGCACTGTACAGGAACTGCTTGGCCATGTAAGCCTGTCAACAACCCAGAAGTATACCCATCTTAATATGGATCACTTGACCCGGGTGTATGATAAGGCCCATCCCCAGGCTGAGCATGCAACTCCGGACAAGGAGAAGTAATACTAACGACCGCAGTCAGGCTGTATTTTTATTTGGCCTGCACAAAGTCTTTTTTCAAGTTTTTCAGAATAAAAAGAGCCGAGCGTAGCTGATTATCCGTTGCCAGCCGTTTGGCAACCTTCTGCTGCTCGCTGGTTTGTTCAGTATTCTTTTTTTTGCCCGTATTGTTTTCAAAATGATGGGGCAGATCCTTTTCTCGAATCGACCAACTGTCCCTGCCGCTGGCCTTGGTTGCCTCTGTATCCTCAAACGGGACAACCATGTCCGGGCTTATACCGGTGGCCTGGATGGACTGGCCGCTGGGGGTGTAATACCTGGCCGTGGTCAAACGAAGTGCTGCCCCATCAGGCAGAGGAACAATAGTTTGTACCGAGCCTTTGCCGAAGGTCTGGGTGCCGACGACTATGGCCCGGTCATGATCCTGAAGTGCACCGGCAACGATCTCCGAAGCGCTGGCTGAACCGCCGTTAACCAGGACGATCATTGGGAAATTATATTTGCCGGTTCCACGGTGTGCCTCAAAGGTCATGTCCATATCGGAATCCCGTCCTCGGGTAGAGACAATCACGCCCTGGTCAAGAAATATGTCGGATATTTTAACTGCCTGGTCAAGCAGACCGCCAGGGTTATTACGAAGGTCAAGGATCAACCCATGCACCTGTTGTTTCTTAAGGTATTTCTGCAGAGCCTTACGAAAATCACGGGTGGTTGTTGACTGAAAATTGGTCACCCGGACATAGAGCAACCCTGGCTCAAGTTCCATAGATTTAACCGAGTGCAGCGGTATCACATCGCGTACCAGCTCAATATCCTGCAGCCCCTGCATCCCTTTACGATGGACAGAAATTGTCACCTTATCACCCTTGGCGCCGCGCAGCTTTTTAACGGCGTCCATCAAGGTCATGTCTTTTGTCAACTGGCCGTTGATTTTAACAAGCTGATCCCCGGCCTGTAGTCCCTGGCGGTAGGCTGGAGTTCCCTCGATGGGAGAAACAACGGTGAGCACTCCGTCACGCAGGGTAATTTCAATACCGATACCACTGAAACTGCCCTTGGTCTCTTCCTGCAGTTCCTTGAAATCTTCCGGGGGCATATAGGAGGAGTGTGGGTCAAGCGAGGTCAGCATACCGTTGATGGCACCGGCGATGACGTCATTGCTCTTGATCTCTTCAACGTAATGCTGCTCCAGTAGATTCAGCACATTGGCAAAGGTTTCAAGATCGCGGTAGATATCCGCTTCCTGCTGCTGATTATCAGCTTCGGCATAGACCGGACCTGCGGAAAGAAGGAAAGTCGTACAGAGTATCAGATAAAGTATTTTCATAAACAGATCCGAAAAAATAATGAGTTTACAGGCGGAGACATGGAGAGGCTCAGTGCCGGAGTGCATAGGATCCCGGCCTCAGCCACAGCAGAGGATCCTGCGGATTGGAGCCGATTCGGATTTCAAAATACAGCCCCTTGGTAAACAGGGTCGCCATATCGCCGGTAGAGCCAAGCAGAGAGCCTTTTTTAACTTTTTCTCCTTCCTTGACCGCAATGGAATCAAGTCGTGAAGTGACTGTGTAGTATTTAAAGCCGTGGTCAATAATAACAGTATTGCCGTAACCGCGTTTATATCCTGCAAAGGCGACCTTGCCCTTGTAGACGGCATGGACTGCAGCACCGCTCTTGGTTGCAATGGTTATTCCCTTTGCCTTTTCGCCTCTGGTCAGGCCGTCCCGTGCGGTTTCGCCGAACATGAGCACCAACCGGCCCTTGACCGGTGGAGGCAGTTTTTTCTTGCTCAACTGAAAACCGCGTTTTTTAATCTCCTCATTACGCTTAATGGTCGCCAGAGTCTTGTTCAGGTCTGATTCAGCCTTGTGCATCTCCTTTAAGGCCAGCTGATGCAGTCCCTTCTGTGTTTGAATCTGGGCCATCAGGGTTTCTTTATCTGTATGTAGTTGCGATAAGGCCTGCTTTTCTTCCTCAGCCTGTTTGATAAAATTCTGAAGCAGAGATTTTTCAAGCTCCTGGGCATGTTGTGCCCGCTGCAGATCCTTCACTGAGGAGCGGTACTTGTCAATAACTGACTGGTCATAGGTGATCAGCTGTTTGTAAGCATCGGTAAACAGCATGAGTTCAGGTAGATTTTTGTTGGAAAAAGTGACGTTGAGTACTCCGGTTTTCCCCATCAGATAAAAAGAACGCAGTCGTTTCTGCAGATGCTTCAGCACCTCATCACGGGCAGCCTCGGCCTTGCTCAGTTCCTTATCTTTGACAGCTAGCAGTTTGACCTGTTCCAGGAGCTTTTTACGCAGTCCTTCAATTTTTTTAATCTGTTGCTGGAGTTTGGCATCTAGAGTCTCAAGTTCTTCAAGGACGCCGACCTCTTTGGTCTGGTTCTCGTTGATCTTATCAAGTTGTTCCTTCATTCCCTCATGCAGCCTGCTGATGCTGATTGAAACCTCTTTGGCCGGAGGTTCAGTCCTGTCTGCTGCCTGCAGACCGGCAGACGGCAGAATCAGCAGCAGAGCAAAAAAAGTCAGCAGCTCTAAACCGAGGCGCAGCTGTTGACGGAAATCCAGGCTCATAGGCTGAGAATTCTACGGGTTGAGGAGAAACTGCCGCAGGCACAGAGCGCAGCAGACAAACCAATGATCAGGGCGATAGTGGGCAGTGAGAAAAAGTTGAATGAAAACATTCCCAGCATGGCAGAACCTGCAAAACGTAGCTGTATCCAATTAAAGAGTACATACATTGCCGATATGCCGGCAATGGAACCCAGCAGCCCGAGTAGTGCACCTTCAAGGAAAAAGGGCATACGGATGTAGCTGGTACTCGCCCCGACCAGGCGCAGTAATTCAATCTCTTTTTTGCGGGTCAGCAGGGTTAGCCGGATGGAGTGAGCCATCATAAACGTTGTGGTTAAAACGAGCAGGGCACCTGAAAGCAGGACAACTATCCGCAGCAGGTCAACAAAGGAATAAAACCGCTCAACCCATTCTCTGCCATACTGCACTTTGATAACTCCTGGCAGGGTCTGGAGATAGTCGGAAAATCGTTTGATGCGCGACAGGGAGTCCAAGGTTCGGATGGGATAAATTTCCATGGACGGCGGTAGGAAATCTATGGGGATGTCATCGAGTACATCCTGATCTTCATCAAGCTGCTGCTTAAACCTGTTATAGGCCTGTTCACTGGAGACAAATTCAATTTTGTCTACAGTATCAAATTTTAAAATTTTAAGACGATACTGTTCCTGGAGGATGGGGTCTGGATTTTCGTCAAGGTAGACAATCAGTCGCAGATCATCACCAAGTTGTTGGCCCGCATCAAGAGCGTTGTTGTAGACCAGATAAAAAAAAGAAAAGATCAGCACCGATAGGGTAATGGTCATCAGTGAGAGTATCTGCGTCCGCCAGGTCATCATCAGATTGCGTGCGGCCTGGTTGAATACGGCAACGAGAAAGTTCATTCGTCACCTCCATCTGCATCATCATGGTCTGAAGAAGCCGGTTCAACCTCATCAGGCGGGTCGGGCTCAGCAAAACGTCCGCCTGCAAGCCTGATGACTCTGCTGCCGGGCTGTTCGTAAATAGCCTTGTCATGGGTAGCAATTAGCAGGGTGGTACCAGCAGCATTGCAGCGATGGAAGAGATCCATCACAAGCTCAGTGGTCTCGGCATCCAGATTGCCGGTGGGCTCATCAGCCAGAATAAGATCGGGTTTGTTGGCAACAGCACGGGCAATGGCGACTCGCTGCTGTTCCCCACGGGAAAGCTTGCTGGCCCGGGTGTTATATTTATCTTCCAGGTGGAGCTGGGCAAGCAGATCTTTGGTCTGCTTGCGGATGAAAAGTCTGCTGCGATAGGCCACTTCCATGGAGAT
>CAZQKF010000095.1:0-7094 GCA_964593645.1 uncultured Desulfobulbus sp. | reverse complement strand
TCCGCAACCATTACGTGGGACGTACCTTTATCCAGCCCTCCCAGGCCATGCGCGATTTCTCGGTTCGGGTCAAGCTCAACCCGGTGCGTTCGCTGCTCAAGGGCAAGCGGGTGATCATTGTTGAAGATTCCATTATTCGAGGAACCACCGGCAGGAGCCGGGTTCGGGCCCTGCGGGATGTGGGAGCAAAAGAGGTACACATGCTGGTCTCCTGCCCACCCACCATTAATGCCTGCTATTACGGCATTGATTTCCCCTCTTCAACCGAACTGATCGCTGCAAAAAAAAACACTCCATGGCATCCGCGATCACATGGGACTGGACTCACTGACCTATTTAAGCCTCGACGGCCTGGTTACGGCCACCGGTCTGCCACGTGAAGACTTCTGCCTGGCCTGCTTTGACGGCAATTACCCAATAGCACCGGATACCTCGTTTACTAAAGAGTCTCTCAGCGGATGCGGCTGTTAACAATCAGTTCAAAGTTCAAGGATAATTCTACCAACGACAGGCAAATAATATGGCTGAAATTATTATAGACACCTATTTATGCAGCGGCTGTGAGACCTGTGCCGAGATGTGTCCGGAGGTATTTCGCATGGATCCGGTCACGGAAAAGGCGGAACTTGTGGACACCACACCTGTAATTAACGATGATGTGTACCAGGCCGCGGCCTTTTGTCCTGAAAAATGTATAGAAATACTGGAGTAATCAGCAACCACGAACCACACGAAATACACGAATATTTGATTTCATCATGTTTGTGGATGAAATCGTACTAGACAGACTTCTGTGTTTTGTTTTTCCTGGTGCCCTGTAATAACAGGGCACCAGGAATTTTCATAAAGAAAAATTATATCAAGCTGTTAATCACCTGCAAAGCTTTTCCTTCCAGCTGTTTTTTACAGTCCTCACCTATCCATTTCTTTTAATTTTCGTATATTTCGTGTATTTCGTGATTAGAGGTTTTTTCCTGACGCTCCCCCTTTTTGGAGGTAACCATGAACCCTGCCGCGCTGATTCCCACCCCTGATGCCATTCCCGTTCACTGGGGCTGGTTCCAGGTTCTGCTTCTGGTCACCTTTTACCTCCACATCCTGCTCATGAATGTCATGCTAGGCACTGTCATCATTGCCTTTATCAGGCATCTCCAGCAGCCGGAATTCCCTGGTATACTTACCCGGGAGATCTCAAAAAAACTACCATTTGCCATTGCCCTGGCCGTCAACTTCGGGGTTGCGCCCCTGCTTTTTGTCCAGGTGCTCTACGGCAATTTCGTCTATGCAAGCTCGGTACTGATGGCCGCGCTCTGGCTCTCCATTGTCGGTATTCTCATTGCAGCCTATTACACCGCCTATATCTACCGCTACCAGTACTCTAAAATGGCTGACGGCCGGATGGTCGCCACCGGCATAATCAGCTGTCTGCTGTTGGTGATCGGTTTTTTCTTCTCCAATAACTTTACCCTGATGCTTCATCCCGGGAGCTGGCACCGTTATTTTGTCCACCCATCGGCCATGCTGCTGAACTTTTCCGACCCAACCCTGATTCCGCGCTACCTCCATTTTGCGGTTTCTTCCCTTGCCGTTAGCGGCCTGGCCATTGCCCTCTACTTCAGGAGACGGCAGATACAGGGCGAGCCTGAAGCCGAAGAATGGGTGCGCTACGGCTGCAACTGGTTCGGCTATGCAACCTTTGTAAACTTTGCCATTGGATTCTGGTTTTTAGGCTCTCTGCCGGACGGCCTGATTAACCCTGCCACCCTGGTGGGTGGTCTGTTTTCCGGCTTTGTGGTGGTCGGCATCAGCATGGCTCTACTGGCCGTCATCTACGGCATGCGACAGCGGGTTCTCCCGGCCCTGTATCTCATGCTCGCCACTCTATTCTCCATGATCATGGCCCGCGAGTTTCTCCGGGTTGCCTATCTCAAGCCCTGGTTTTCCCTGGCCGATCTCAAGGTCGCTCCAGCCTACTCACCCCTGATCCTGTTCCTGCTCTTCTTTGCAGGCGGGCTGGTGCTGCTGGCCTGGATGCTCAAGACGACCTACCAGTGCTTTCAGAACAGGGAGGTTCAGTCATGAATTATCCTGTCTGGCAGCTTGACGCATTCGGCGGCGGTCTGATGATCGCCATGATGGCGGTCTTTCACGTCTACATCTCCCATTTTGCCGTGGGCGGCGGCCTGTTCCTGGTGCTGACCGAGCTTAAGGGCTATCGGGAAAACAACCGTTCCATCCTCGATTACGCCTATAAACATACAAAATTTTTCCTGCTCATCACCATGGTGGCGGGCGGCATTACCGGGGTGGGTATCTGGTTCACCATTGCCCTGCTCAATCCCGGCGCCACCTCGGTGCTGATCCATAACTTTGTCTTTGCCTGGGCCATTGAGTGGGTCTTTTTCACCATTGAGATCATAGCCCTGCTCATCTATTACTACACCTGGGGCAAAATGGATCGGCGCAATCACCTGATCATGGGCTGGATCTATTTTGGTGCGGCCTGGATGTCGCTCTTTATCATTAACGGCGTGATCGACTTCATGCTCACCCCGGGCGACTGGATCCAGACCCATAACTTCTGGGACGGCTATTTTAACCCCACCTTCTGGCCGGCCCTCTTCTTCCGCACCGCCCTGTGCATTATCATTGCCGGGCTGTTTGGCTTTATGACCTCCACCTGGATCAAGGAAAAAACCCTGCGCCGGAAGATGGTGCGCTACTGTGCCCTGTATCTGCTCATTCCCTTTGGTGTGCTGCTGGGTTCTGCCTGGTGGTATAAAGCCTCTCTGCCCCCGGAACTGCAGACCCTGATTTTTGAATGCATGCCGGAAATGCAGATCTTTATCACCGGCTTTCTCTACCTGTCGCCCGTCCTGATCCTGGGCGGTCTGCTGCTGGCAGTCACGCTGCCCGGTACAGTGACCCGGCCCATTGCCGTGGCCATGCTGCTGCTGGGATTTCTCTACATGGGCTGCTTTGAATTTATCCGCGAGGGCGGACGACGCCCCTATATCCTGCGCGATTACATGTATTCCAGCTCAATTTTAAAAGAGGATATCCGGAAAGTGCAGGAAAACGGCCTGCTCAGTGAGGCCAAATGGGTGAGTCAGAACAAACTGACACCAGACAATACCCTGACAGCAGGACGTGAGATGTACAATATCCTCTGCCTGCCCTGTCATTCAATCGGCGGCCCGCTTAATGATATCAGCAAACTGGCCTCGGTATTTTCTGAAACCGGCTTGGAAACCATGATGACTGATATGGCCACAACCCATCCCTTTATGCCGCCCTTTGCCGGTACGGCTGCAGAACGAAAGGCTGTGGCCCATTATATTTCCTACAGCATAAACGGTCAGCGGCAAAGCCGGGAACCTGTCGAGATCACGCCGGTGCTGGTGGATATCCCCGCCTTTGACAGCAAAAAAGACGAATTCGTTCTCCTGGCCTGGAGCGATATGGGCATGCGGTCCATGACTGACAGCTCAAACAGCTGGATGATGCTGCCGCCGGGTGTAACACTCAATGCCACCCTGATCCATCGCGGTGAAACACCGGAGGTCGTTACTCAGGATGTCAGCCTGGAGTACAGCGTTGCAGCTGATTTTGCAGATCCATCAGCCCAGGTCGATTTCTGGCAGAATACAGAACAGCTGTATGGTGAAAAAATCCCGCGTAATACCGGACTCAGCGGCTCAAAATTAAGTGGCGTCATGGAGGCGGAAGAATCCGGTTTTACTGCCGACCTGCTGCCCATTGTACCCTATACAGCCGGGGGCAGATACCTGCCCTACCCCATGGTGTCTGTTACAGCAAAAGACGAGCAAGGCAATATCCTGGCAGCAACTACAGTGGTTGTGCCGGTCGCTGCAGAACTGGGCTGCCGCAGCTGCCATGCCGGGCCCTGGCGCAAGGACGGCCGGGCCGGGATTTCAAAACAAACAGCAGAAAACGTGCTGACAGCCCATGACCGGTTGTCGGGCACCAACCTGTCAAACCGGGCAGCGGCCGGACAGCCCGTACTCTGCCAGCAGTGTCACAGCGACAGCAGCGTCGGGCAGCCGGGTAATGCGCAGCAGCTGAATATGTCTGCCGCCATCCACGGCTTTCATGCAAATTTTCTGACCGGGCAAGGCGCTGCAGCCTGTACAACCTGCCATCCGGCATCTGATGACGGCAGCACCCGGGCCTTCCGGGGCATGCACCACAGCCTGGAAATGGACTGTACCAACTGCCACGGCAACCTGGCCGATCATGCCCTGGCCCTGCTGAAAGCTGAGCAGAAACAGGGAAAACAGCGGGCAGATATTCTCATCAACAGGCTGCAGCCCACAGCAGTGGACAACCTTGCCGATATTAATGGCCGAACCCCCTGGATCAACGAGCCTGACTGCCTCAACTGCCACCAGGATTTCCAGCCGCCGGAAGAGGACACTACTTTTAACCAGTGGACAGCAGGTGCGGAAGAGCTGTTCAAAAATAGAACCGATGAGTCCGGCAGCCTTCGCTGCGCCGGTTGTCATAACAGTGCCCATGCAATCTATCCGGCAATAAATCCCTATAATGCAAGCCTGGATGTGCTGCAGCCCATGCAGTACCAGGGCACTCCCTTGCCAATCGGCTCAAATCATGGCTGCAGAGTCTGTCACAACATTGATATGGATGAAGAAATGCACCATCCCAACATGCTGCGGGAGTTCCGCAATGAATAACCCGAAAAAATGCCGGTTTGACTGCAAACAGGAGGTCTGAGCACTATGAACATTTTCCATCTTTCCTGCGCAGCTGTGCTCATTTTTTCCCTGCAGGCAGAGGCTGCTGTCCAGGCTCCCGTCCTGAAGTGGAAAGACGGCGGCTGCTATTCGTCCTGGTGCGAGACAGGCTGGTATTCTTCTCCGGCAGTGGCTGACCTTGATAACAACGGCAGCAAGGAGATTATCGCCTCGGCCTACTCGGTTGTCGCCCTGGAAGGGGCAACCGGCAAGCTGCTCTGGCGTGTAGATTCCGGCAAAGACCGCACCAGTGACCCCGGCTACAGTCACCGTACCTGGCCGGGTATCTGGGTCACAGATGTTGACGGAGACAGCACCCCTGAAATTATTACAGCACATAGCGGCGGCTATGTGTCTGTGTATACCAATGACGGCTATTTTAAACCCGGCTGGCCGCAGCGTCCCACCACCAATGAACTGCGCGGATTAGTGGTGAATGATATCGACCGGGACGGAGCTGCAGAAATTATTGTCACCGGTGCCACCTACGGCAAGACAAACACCTGGGTCTTTGGACATGACGGTGCGTTGCGTCCCGGTTGGCCACAGCTCAGTAATAATTCAGGTTCAGCCTACGGCGTGTTTAACGACAATGCCTGGGTCAGTGATCTTAACGGCGACGGAATATCTGAAATCGTTGTCCCCTCGGATGTCACCACACTTTGTGCCTATCGACCTGACGGCAGCCAGCTGAACGCCTCCCCTGTATATGGTGGCGAGAAATGGGGTGGAGTCGGCACCTGGGAGAGTCTGGATACGGAAATCCGGGGCTGGGGCAGATGCAACGGTGTACGTGCGGAGAGCTACAGAACCAATTTTGCCCACGGCGCCTCTGTTATTGCCGATGTGGACGGAGACGGCAGCCGGGAAGTTGTGGTGACCGGCAATATGTATAACTGTCAGGTCGGCCATCCGCCGGGAAAATACACCTCGTTATTTATCTTCAATGCAGATCGCAGCCGTTTTAAGACTGGGGCCTGGAACTGGGAACAGGCACCGATAAATACCGGCACACCGCTCTCAGAAGATTACAGCATCATTGAAAACTGTCAGCCCAACCCGGTGGTTGTTGATCTGGACGGAGACCGGCAGAAAGAAATTCTTTTTGCCTCGTATGACGGTAAGATACATGCCTATAATCTGGACAAAACCGAGCATGACAACTGGCCTTATTCCATTTACAATCCAACAGAAGGCTTTTACCGCTTTGCTTCAGAGCCCGTAGTGGCAGATCTTGACCGTGACGGCTGCAGTGAGGTGATCTTTACCTCCTGGGTGGAGAAGACAGACAGCGGCATGCGCCTGGGCAAGCTGCATATTCTGGACTGCAAAGGCAACGTGCTCCATGAGCAGCCCCTGCCTGAACCAAAATCTGCCAGCCATCATGTTAACGGCGCATTGCCCGCACCAACCATTGCCAATATCGATGATGATCCAGACTTTGAGCTTGTGATTAATACAATCAATTCCGGCTTTATTGCCTATGATCTTCCCGGCTCAGCCGGGGCAAAAATTCAGTGGCGCAGCGGCCGTAATCGGGGTGGAAGTTTAAACGATACTGATGTGTCTATTGTGCCGATGATGTACCTCTTGCTCTGCAAATAACAAGGCTTCGGAGTTCCTGGACAAACTCTACAAAAATCAAAATTCAGAAAACTCTCCCATGAAACTCCTTGCTCTGCTCTGGATTGCCTGGTGCATTCTGCACAGCCTACTCATTACCGGCAGGCTCAATGCCTGGATCCGCAAGAAAGGCGGGTTGCTTCAGGGGCTGCACCGACTTGTATATGTCACCTTTTCCCTGCTCTCCCTGATCCCGATTCTCTGGTACCAGTACAGCCTGCCGCAGCAGCTTATTTTTTCCTTTAACGGCTTATGGCGCATCCTCCAGGGGTTCCTCACCATGTACGCGCTGGCCATGTTTTACGGAGGGAAAAAAGTCTATGACACCGACTACGTGCTGGGAATCAGCCAATGGCGCAGCTATCAAAGCAGGCAACAGCCTCAACCGGTTCCCTTTGCCTGCAAGGGGGTTCTGCGTTATGTCCGCCACCCCTGGTACAGCGGGGGGCTGGCCTTTCTTTGGGGCCTGGGGCCGCTCACCGATGTGACCCTGCTGGTCCGGAGCATCCTGACCCTATACATAGTCATCGGCACGCTGCTGGAGGAACAGAAACTTGCTTGGGAACTGGGAAAACCGTACCGCGATTACTGCCGACAGGTGCCCATGCTCATTCCCTGGCAAGGGAAAGTGAAGATAGATTGTGGCAAAGAGACAATAACTTCGTAGGTTGGTGCTGAGGCACGAACCCCAACAAC
>CAZQKF010000094.1:0-7127 GCA_964593645.1 uncultured Desulfobulbus sp. | reverse complement strand
AGCCGAACGACGAGATAAGGGGGACACCATGAGTATCCTGCAACAGACAATCACAACGAATCAGGCGAAAGATGGCGGTCTCTCTCTGATCAACCGCGTCAAAACATTAGCTGCAAAATCAAGTGAGTCATTCTGGTTCTGCATGTCGTTTCTGCTGTTCATCGTTATGGGGCCTTTTTCAGCCGTAGCCGTTTTAATCGGGCTCTGGTCTTTGGCCACCAGCAAGGAATGCAGAGACAACATGGTTGAGCCTGCACAGATTTAGAAGAGTTTGAAGAGCTTAAACAGGAAATACAAAGATCTTCAGCAAACACAAACAGAGGAAGGAGGAAGTAAAATGGCAAGTTTTTCACTGGCAACAACAGCAGAACCGGAAGTAGCGACTTCCGGGACCAACATCCTGACCGGCCTGTTCGGCCTGCTCCTGATAGCAGGGCTGGGCGTTGGCCTGTACGGCTTTTTTGTAGGCCATGAGCATGTATATAATAACACCCGTGAAGTTCCATGGGGCCTGCTCATCTCAACCTATGCATTCTTTGCAATTACCTCCACCGGCCTGTGCCTGCTTGCAGCCATCAGCCATGTGTTCGGCGGCAACAAGATTGCTCCTCTGGCCAACAGAATGGTCTGGCTCTCCCTGATCACCTTGATCTCCGGCTTTCTCGTCATCGGTATGGAAATAGAGAATCCCTGGCGGATGGCGATCTGGAACGTGATCTCCCCTAATCCGACCTCAAACATCTGGTGGATGGGTACATTATATGGTCTGGCCATCGGCTTTGTCGTGATCGAGTTCTGGCTGATCCTGACCAAACAGTATAAAGCAGCCCTGTATTTCGGTATCTTTGGTGCCCTTGCTGAAGTCGGTGCCAACTCCTGTCTCGGCGGTGTATTTGCCACCCTGCCCAGTCATCCCTTCTGGTACGGCGGACAGCTGCCGGTCTACTTCCTGGCCTGTGCCTTTACCTCCGGTGCTGCTGCAGCGGTATTATTCACCCATTACGCCCATGTTATCCGTCGCAAAAGAATGAGCGAGACCGTGTACAACGGTGTCCAGGCTGCCTCCAAGGTCATGCTGCTTATGCTCATCCTGGTCTCTGTAGCCACCTTCTGGAAAATGATTTCCTTCTTTGTCGGCGGAACCCCTGCCGGTCGCGACGCTGCCATGGCCCTGATCTCCGGCCCTCTGTCCACCAACTTCTGGACCTTTGAGATCGTTATCGGCCTTGTTGCCCCGATCCTGCTCCTTGCCGTAACCCGGGTTCGCAGCGTAGGCGCCATGTCTGCCGCAGCACTTATGACCTTAGTCGGCATGTTTGTCTCCCGCATGGACATGGTCATTGCCGGCCAGCTTGTACCGCAGTACGCAGGCATAGATGCTAACCTGCCCATGTACCTCAACTACATGCCTTCAGGTTTTGAGTGGATGGTAGCCTTTGCAGGAATCGGCCTGACCGGTGTAGCCTTTCTGCTGGGCGAGCGTTTCTTCGGCAAGACCTTTGCCGAGCACGGCGAGCATTAAGAGTAAGAGTGAAGTACTGCAGGAGGGATTTTCCCTCCTGCACAATAAGGTACAGAGGGAACTGAGATGGTTGACGAGAAAAAAGCAATATTCACCATAGGCGTAGCCGCCCAGATGCTCGAAGTTCACCCGCGCACCCTGCGGATTTATGAGCAGGAAGGACTGATTACCCCCATGCGCAAGGGTAAATGGCGGTACTACACCATGAATGACGTCAAGTGGATCGAGTGCCTCCGCGAAATGATCCACGAGCACGGCATCTCGATTGCAGCGGTTAAAAAGCTGCTTCAGTACACCCCCTGCTGGAACATCACCGACTGTCCCTTTGAAAAACGCAAGCAGTGCACGGCCTTCCTCTCAAACGGCCTGGTCCCGAAAAAGATCGACCAGAACAAACCCCGCAAGGTGGCCCGGGTCAACTGGAATGTAGCCTGATCCTCCAACAACCATCTCAGGCAGCTCATTCAAGCCGCCCGCTGTACAGGTAGTTCTGTGCTGCGGGCGGCTTTTTTATTTTACAAAATGGTGAAGGGGGCAACACTTGAAAACTTCTGCTGCCTGTTGGTTACCGGATGCATAAAAGAGAGCTGAGCCGCATGCAGCAGCATGGGATCACCTTCCTGTCCGCTGCCGTACAGGCTGTCGCCGACAATGGGACAGCCCAGTCCCAGTTCATGGGCAGCGTGCAGACGCAGCTGATGGGTTCTTCCGGTTACGGGAACAAACTCAACCAGAGTCTGCCCGGCAAGCCTGATACGCCGCAAACAGCGCCAGCGGGTTATTCCTGTTTTTCCCTGCACAGGATCATACACCTGCCAGGGCCGATTATCCGGATCCAGCCGGAAGGCCAAGGTGATTTCGCCGCTATCAGCAGCAACCAGCCCGTCAAGCAGAGCAATATATTTTTTTCTGACCAGGCGCCTGGAAAACTGTCTGCTGAGTTCCCTGTGTGCGTCAGTAGTCAGGGCCACCACCATCAGGCCCGAGGTAGCCATATCCAGCCGATGAACGGCAGGCTGATCAATACAGCCTGGAAACATATTCTTTACCCGGCTTACCACACAATCACGTTTATCCGGCCCACGCCCGGGCACGGCAAGCAGGCCGCCCGGTTTATTCACCACCAGGATACAGACGTCACTGTAAATAATTTCAAGCTCTGCATCCGCCATTACGTTTCAGCCTTATCCAGACCGCAGAGCATAAATCCGAGAATGGGATAACATTTTTCCCGACAGGAAGAGTAGAACCTTCCATGAACACGGCTGCCCGATTTATTTGTCTTTCCCCAGTAAAACTCCGCCAAACCCTGCGGTACAAGATTATGTTCTGCAGCATGCTGGAGCAGTTTTGGCGCGCAGCAGTCGCCGACACCGGTGGGAATTCCCCGGCCGGGTGGAAAGATCTCCTGCAGACCTGCCTGCCGGCCCGTAACACTTTTCAGGCGATACAGGGTATGGATAAGGGCCATTAATCGCCGGGATTTCTGTTTCCTCAGGACAAGCATTTGTATACGCTGCTCAGAATCAATGCCCGGGGTTACAATCCGGCGCCCCAGTTCTTTGATTTTACGCTCTTCGCTATCATGAATCCGGTGGAACCGTTCAAGAGAAAAAATCGGACTCACCCATCCGGGCACCTCCCATACACCGTTATACTGCCCGGAAAATGCACGTCTGACAACCGGACTGTTGTCGGGGGCCCGGGCAACCATTACCCCGAACATCTTACCAAGCGCCGGGCCGTACAGATAGTCTGTAGAAAACCGAGGATCCGCATGATCTGCGGTTGCCTCCAGATCAATCCGATTATGCTCCTCCAGCGCAGCCATAAGCAATTCTGCTTCCTGCTGGGCGGGATGCGCCGGTAAAAAATGTTCCCGCTCACATTGCCGGCAATAGCCTAAACAGCCTGTATCAAGAATTGACATTCCCGTCTTTCCATTCATCGCAGTTAATCTCATGCAACAAAATTATTTCGCTTCGCTGCGTGCAAGCTTTTAGCTTTTACCTTTTCAGTTTCTGCTGTAGTATCCTGACTAAAAAAAACACCGCCGAAAATAAGGACACAGGCTAGAAGCTGCCAGCCGGACAGACGTTCTCCCAGGAGAAAAAAGCCGAAGATCAGGGTCAGGGCCGGAATCAGGTTAATAAAGGCGGCTGCCTGATTAGCCGGAACACGGCTCACCCCGAAATTATACAGCCCATAGGCGCCAATGGTGACAAAGGTGCCCAGGTACAACACCGACAGCACAGCAGGCAAAGGCAGAGCTTGCGGAAACTGAACAGAGGGCAGCAACAGAATCGGCGCAAAAAAAAGGGTACCGATAAAGGCCTGCATGGCTGTTAAAAAAAGGGACGGCAAGGTCCTGCTTAACTGTTTGAGTAAAATAATGTATCCTGTTGCACTGACCATGGCCAGAAACTCCAACAAGTTGCCCAGCAGAGGATTAGGTGCCTGCTCACTGACAAGACCTGCCATGCTGAGCCATAAGGCTCCGGCTGCAGCCAGAAAAAATCCGGCCACGGTGCGCCGGGTTATGCGCTCGCCCAGAAACAGCCCCGAGGCCAAAGCCACCAGTAGAGGCAGCATGGTGGTAATCATGGATGCCTGGGAAGCCGTTGTCCGCTGCAGGGCCGCCGCCTCAAAGAGAAAGTACAGGCAGGGCTCACAAAACCCCATGGCCGCCAGCGGCAGAATATGAGCCCGGGTCAGCGGCAGCCTGGAAAACGCCGGAATAAAGGGCAGGAAACAGACGGTTGCCACAGCCATACGGCCAAATATTACCAGCATGGGGCTGAAAAAGCCAAAGGCGTATTTCATGGCCACAAAGGAACTGCCCCAGAGGACCATAGCTGCCAGCAGGGCCAGGGTAGAGACCATCCGCTCCCTGCCGGCGGATCCTGTCCATTGAAGGCCAAACCCGGATGTCACTGCATGTAATTTCATCAACTCATTATATACGTCATGACCACAACCCGCAAACAAATCATCGCCTTAACCGGCGCACTGCTGCTCATAGTCCTGCTGCCTCTGTCGGCCTCGTCCGCTGCAAATTCAGGCAATGCCAGCTGGAAAAATACAGTTGAGGCCTTTATCCGCATTCCCTGCATGACCTGCGAACAGGTCAATTACGGTAAGCAGATTATTCGGGGGCTGGATTACAACTCGCAACGAATTTTTCGCAAGATGAGCCTTTTAAAAGGCGCAAATTTTGCCTTAAGCCAACGGGCCTGGGACGCCCTGGTTCGTCTTCACCTTTCCTATGAGCAAATGCTGGCCTTTGAAGACTGGGCCGACCTGCACGGAGCGACTATGGAGCTGGCCCTCACGGCCCTGCCCGAGATAAAAAGCCTGAACTATGAAGCAGGCAAGTCGTTCCGCGCCTACCTGAAGATATCCGGCATTAAGCCCAACTTCGCGCTCAAAAGCATTCCCCTGCTCACCAGCCTGGAAGATGCCAACAACAAGGCGGTACAGGGATTCTTTTCCGTGGGCGACATGGATGCCAAAGAGGCCCTGGATGGGCTGGTCGTGCTTGGTCGTCTCTCCACCAAGCAGGCCTGGGCCTGTGAGACATTTTCCCGGGTCAGCGGCATGAACCGCGAAACCATACTCGATGCCCTGCCCCTGATTCAGCAGCTACGCGAAGACGATGCCTGGAACGCCCATACCCTGTATAAACAAAAATCCATGACCCGGGCTGTGGCCTGGAACTGGCTGGTCAGTTATTTCGCCACCCCGCCTGCTGTCCAGGAGGCCCAGTATTACCGACAGAATGAACAGGGACGAAAAAACCTGCTGCGGGCCTTTTACGACGGCGGCGAAGAGCTGATCTGGAAGATAAACAACCTCCATGCCATTACCACTCGTTTCGGTCTGGAAATTTCCGATGCCCAGCTGAAAAGCATGTCGAAAAAAGAACTCTACGGCCGTTTCCAGGGACTGTCTCAACAGACACAGTTTGCATACGGCAAACGGTTTTATCCTGCCTATCGTGCCGGTCAACGTGGCAAGATGACCAGCCTGCTGCGCCAGGCAACATCGGCTGACCGCAGGCAAGTTGCAAGGGATCTGGTCTCAGCAAATATTTATGCCCTGCTTGCCCAGGGCAGTGAGCTCTATGATTCCTCATTCCGGGATATTCTGGTTCCGATCCTGCAAAAGCGAATCAAAGACAACCATCAAAACAACCTACTCAACTTTCTCCGGGCCATTGACCCGGATAATCTGCTGGTTTCAAACTTTATTGTCAGTCTGGCCCAGAAGGGTAAGCTGACCACCTTCTTTCCCACGGATTCCGGCGAACAGCAGCAGATCCTGGAGCTGGTGGCAGCATCCGCCTTTAAAGATGAAGACACGATTATCCTGTTTTCAGCGACCTTTAAACACCTGCTGACCGTACTTGAATCTGATGCCCGCAGTTTCCTTATCAAAAAAATGGTTGTGGAGTCAGACAAGGGTAACTGCACATTTTCCAGGCTGATCACGGTTATTCTCCAGTACTATATGCAGGAGTATCCTGAGCTGCTCAGCACCCGGGATCGGGTTCTTGTCACCCGGGCCACCATCCGTCATGGAGCAGTTGATTTAAATAAATATCTGGTCACCCCCTTTGCCGAATGGAAATCCGACGGACGGTTGGGATCAATTTCGGTCTTTCATCCCGATGACGACGGTCGCACCTCGTTTCTCTCCAATGCCCGGACGCTCTTAAAAAACGGCTACCGGCTGCAGATGGTCGGACAGTATACCCTGGCTCTGCAGACCCCGGCAATGCGACAGCAGGCAGCAGCCGAAATTGCGGCCGCCCGCAGCAACCCGGGCCGGGGCCTGGTACCGCTTTTTTCCGCCATGCAGCACCAGCAGTTTGCGATCTCCTTCAGCAAACAGATCAACGGGATTACCATTCGCCACTCCGCCTATGTCTATGTAGGAGAAAAAGAGCAGGAACAGCTGCTCAAACGTTTCTTACAGGGAGGCGATGAGATGTTTGCCCAGCGCGGCCACTCATATTGGCGTTCCGAGCAGATAACTGATCCGCTGACCAAGCTGAAACAGGAACGGATAATAACGGACGCGGATCTGACCAACAAGCAGCGCTTCCTGAGCCTGGGATCATGCGGCGGGGTCAAGGCCTACACCAGATTGACCAAGATGTTTTCAGGCCACATTGATATTCTTGCCACCATCGGCACGGGCATGGCCATTATCAACGACCCGTACAACAAGAACTTCTTTGAGATTGTGGCCAAAAACCCGTCCTCCATCACCTGGAAAGACATGGCCGATAAATCCTCATTTATCTTTGCCGGGGGACGAGGACGCGATTATCTGCAGCCGGGTTCATTAACTGCAATCCTCCACAAAATTCTGGATGAAGAAAAAAAGAACCAGGTGACCAAAACAAGCACCTCGTGTCCGGAAAAACAGGAGTGAAAGATTCACAGTCAGGTAGATCACTACCGTACCTGAATTAAATGTTCATACTGTCTTTATGCCTATTTTTGATAAAAATACTGTCAACACCCTGCTGAAAGAGGTCAACGCCGGCACGGTTCAGCCGGTATATCTGCTCATCGGCGACCGGTTTCTCTGCAGGCAG
>CAZQKF010000093.1:0-7164 GCA_964593645.1 uncultured Desulfobulbus sp. | reverse complement strand
CGGACTGTACAGTTGTATTGAAAAAAAGAACGGAATCTTTAACCTCAGCCCCCGGTTCAATCTTGACCCCTGGAAAGAGAATCGAATTTGTCACCCTGCCCTCGACAATACAACCGTTATAGGCCATGGAATTATCCAGCATACCACTGCTGCCCACCTTCAGCGGCTGGCAGTCACGGATACCGCGATGCTCAAGATTTGTACGGATTCCCCATTGCTCCATATCAATTTTCGGATTTGTACCCAACAGATCCATAGAGGTCTGCCAATACTCATCAACCGTTCCGGTATAGCCCCAGTAATCACGAAATTTATAGCCGTACACCTTCAGATTTCGCTCCATCATCATAGGGATAATGTCACGACCAAATTCATAAGAGGTGTTTTCCTGATTCTCTTTAAGCACCTCGTACAACACCTCCGGTCGAAAACAGAGCACTGTCAAAGAGGCCCAGTGTCCCTTGGGATCCACCGGTTTTTCCTCGTAGGAGAGCAGCCGGCCGCCATCTTCATGCTCATCACCAATCTCAGCAACACCAAAACGTGAGGCTGCGTCCTTTTTTTCCACCCGGATAAAGGCAGCCGTTAAATCAGCATCCTGTTCGTTATGATAGCGGATCATGTTCCGGTAATCCATCTGATAGATGTGATCCCCGGAAAGCACTAATATTTCTCCAGGTTTATGGTAGCGAACAAAATCAAGATTCTGATACACGGCATCAGCAGACCCCCGATACCAATGGGGGTTTTCGTAATCCTTAAAGGGTGGCAAAATAGAAATACCGCGGTGACGACCAATCATGTCCCAGGCTGCACCAGTGCCGATATGGTTTATCAGGGAATAGGAACGATACTGACTGAGGATGGCAATAAGTTCAATACCGGAATGCATCAGGTTGGTCAGGGGAAAATCAATAACCCGGGCAAAACCGCCAAAGGGAACTGCCGACTTGGGACGGTAATGGGTCAGAACACCCAGTTCACCAACCCGGCCGCCGGCCAGAATCATTGCCAGTGTAGAAGGCTTAAGCATACAAGTACCTGCTAAAAAAGATTAACATTCTCTCAAACAATACTGTATTGCACTTCCCCCTGTTTTGGCAAGGAAATTAGACTCTTCTTTCCTGATTGTGTTTGAAAAAGAATACAGCCCTCATGCGACAGAATAAATCTTTGCAGCGGCCAACGCCTACATATGTTGGGTTGCAATTCGCATCAACGCGCTGGTTGTAAACTCCTGGCCTTCGCGCAAGGGCAATTTTTTGAGCGGTACCTCGGCTCGGGCAGCCTCGCGATGTCCACCCGCCGGACCGTATTCTCCAAAGGTGTTTTTGGCAAGCTTACCGGCATTTTTACGATAGCCGTCACAGCGGATGATTACTACCAGTTTTTCTCCGTGAATTCCGGATACCAGAACCCAGGAAAATTTATCCACCCGATTGAGGAAATCGGCAATAATCACCAGGATATCAGGCGTTCCCACCCGGCCTATATGAACATAGGCCCTGCCCTTGCTGGCCTTGACCTCATTTAAAGCAATCTTGAAATACTTAAGCTCAGACCGGCGTAGCTCGGTCAGCTCAAATTTACGAACCAGGTTACGGTTGGCAATATTAAAGACATACCGAAAGGATATGCCGTCGGCCAGCTGCATGTTTTTCTTTTCAAAATCCTGAGTGTCCACCTTGATGCCGTAATAGAGGGCCGTGGCAAGCGCAACAGAGGGTTTAATTCCGGCAGCACGCAGATATTCCACCATCATGGAGGAAACCGCCCCGTATTCGGGCCTGATATCAATAAAATCAGCATCCCACCCCTCGGTTACCGGATGATGATCAATCACAGCGTCAAACGTGAGCTTTTCAAAACAGGGTTGATGATTGGGCTGGGAATCCAACAGAATGCGCTTGGAGTAATCATTCACAGGCAGAGTATGTAGCCGCTCAATGGGAATTTTCAGTCGATCAACCATGGTCAGGTTGTTGAGCCGCCTGATCTCGTTTGGATACCCGATGGTCACACTGCCCACCCGGTAACTGAGTAACCGCTTAACTGCCATGGCACTGGCCAGGGCATCAGGGTCGGCACTGATAACAAGAAGAACCTCATCATCACGATCAAAGACATCATAAAACCCATTCAACCGCGCCAGTGCGGAATTACGGCTGGCACTGCGGGTCACGACATCTGCTATTTTTTCCAGTCGTCTCTGTTTCAAAAAAACCACCCGGCAAAAAAAAACCACTGCTTCACCACAAGGGTGATCAACAGTGGTACATATTCTCAGCTGTAACTAATAAAAACAGGAGAACCTGTTCCCCTTGTCACCACAGCATATAAAATTCTATAGGTAGATAGATTCTTCATAGTCCGCTATTCCTTTTCCGCTGCAAGCGCCGATTCAATTGCGACGCAGTCAATCAGGAATAAAGCACCATACCATAGAGCAGTAAAAAAATGCAAGCCGGGTATAGGCGGAAACATATCTCAGGTAAACACCGGAACAGAAGGAAATTCTTTTGGATCCGTATGGGGAATAAACCGGGATCCGGAAAAACGAATCATGAATTCCTGATTTACATTCAACTCAATATAGGTGATTTTCCTCCCGATCTCCCGGCCTCTCAACCGTGCAGCCTCATCTACAAGAATACGTTCCGCTCCATGCAGAGAACTGTTTCCCACCCCCTCATACACGGCAAGAGGCAGGTCCGGCAGCATACCAAGGGTTATGGCCTGCGCCGGATCTATATGCTTGCCGAATGCTCCGGCAACATAAATTCGTTCAAGATCGGAAAATTCGATCCCTACCTGGCCAATCAAGGTCGCCAAGATTGCATACATGGCTGCTTTAGAGCGCATCATAGCATCCAGATCGACCTGACTGAGCACCACGGGTTCATCATTTCCTGATTCTTCAACAGAAGCGACAATAAACTCTATTTCTCCATCACGGGAAATCAGGTGCTCGCGGACAAACTCTTGCTGCTCCTCTGTCTGGCCGGGAAACTCTGCCTGAAATTTTCCACGCAAGTCGACAATCCGGACCAGATAGAGTTCCGCCACCAGATCAATCAGCCCGGAACCGCATATCCCGACCGGGGGCACATCATCAATAGTCTGCAGTGTAATCTGCCAGCGACTGCTATCAATATGCACATGCTCAACAGCTCCTGCATCAGCACGCATCCCCATCCTGGCCACCCCACCCTCAAGGGCTGGACCTGCCGCACCGGCGCAGGCAATCAGCCAGTCCCTGTTTCCTAACACCACCTCGGCATTGGTGCCCACATCAATCAGCATGCAGGTCTGCTCTGCCTGGTCCAGGCCCGAGGCCAGGATGCCGGAAATAAGATCGCCACCAAAATAGCTGCCAATGCTCGGCAATACCCAGGCAAGCGCCCGGGCGTGTAGCTGTAACCCAATTTCCCGGCATAAAAACGGATCCGGATCATTAACCAGCGGAATATAGGGCTCACGGCAAATATGATACGGGCTCAGCCCCAGCAAGAGGTGCACCATAGTGGTGTTGCCGGAGATGGAAACCGCCCGCAGGTCATGCACGGCAGCCCCTGCCTGTTCGGCTAAATCCGCAGCCAGCTCATTAATAGAGCTGACAATTGATTCCTGCAAAACCTGCAGTCCCTCTTCCCGGTCTCTACTCTTGTTTTTTCGCACCGCAAAATGAATACGGCTCAGAATATCCGGTCCAAACGCAACCTGAGGATTCACGGTATGTCCGTAGGCCAAGGTTTTCCCGGTCAACAAATCAATAAGGGTGGCCTCAAGATGCGTTGTCCCAAGATCCAGGGCCAGAGCCGGCAAAACCGCGGGCCGTACCGGCAAAAAATCAACAATATCAACCTGCCAGGGCAGAATATTAAGCACGGCATACCCTGTAAAATCACTTTTCCTGAATGACGACGCAACAGCGCCCATGCAGGCATAGGGGACGCAGAGATTGCGTTCTGATGTCTCGGTCGGCAACACATGGGACACACAGCTTTTCAGCCGATCAATATCCGCCGTATTATCCTGTAGACTCGGTTTTAACGCGTCTACCCGGACAATGGTCACCAGGGCAAGGCTGTTCACAACGAGGTTACTCCTTTTCACTGAAATAGCGGGAGAGCTCAGCAATTCCCCCATGGTTAATCGTCAAGCAAACTCCATAGAATACTTGACTGTATACCCTGCAAAGGGTACTACATGCCCAAGATGGAAACAATAAAAACTGAAACACGCCGGGACGAAGAACTGTGCCGACTGCGGCTGCATAGTATCTCATTTTTCTGCCAGTGAATCTCCTCAAACGCTACATCCTGCTCCAGTTTACCAAGAACATCATGATGATCATGATGAGCTTTATTGCCATCTATGTTCTTATTGATTTCTTTGAAAAAATCGATAACTTCATGGAAAAAGGCAAGTCCATGGGATTGGTTGTCCGTTTTTTTGCACTCAACATTCCCTTTATTCTCGAGCAGATGGGCCCGGTCTGCATCCTGCTGGCCGGCGTTGTCACCCTGGGAATTTTAAACCATTCAAACGAGTTGATTGCCCTTAAAGCCTGCGGAATTCCATTAAAGAAAATAACCGGCCCAATCATTGCTGCAGGTATTGGCGTAACCCTGCTCCAACTCACCATGTCGCAGTTTGTACTGCCAAAAACCGTAGCTAGAACCAACGAGATCTGGAATAAAGAAGTCAAAGGACGGGTTCCCCTGGGTATTTACCGTAACGGACGTTACTATTACCGGGGTATTGACGGATTTTACTCCTTTGCCCGGCCTGATCCCCATAAAAATGATTTTCGCTTTTTTTCCTACGCGTCCTGGGACAGTGAATATCGCCTGAACTCCATTATTGCCGCCAAGCGTGCCCTCTGGCAGGATGGCATCTGGACCCTTTACGAAGGCCAGATGCAGACTGCAATGCCCGACGGCCGTTTTTTAAACGAGATCTTTACCCGCCGTGACTTTGGTTTTTTTGACAGGCCGCAAGACTTTTTCGTACCGGAATACCGCTCAAAAGAGCTCTCCCTGGTCGGCCTGTACAGGGATGCGCTCCATAAAAATTCACCGGAAGAGGCAACTGCCGCCTGGTCTGAATTTTACAGCCGCATCTCCTATATAATGCTCGGCTTGCCGCTGCTGCTGCTCGGACTTCCTGTGGTGCTTATGGTATACCGAAAATGGGGTAGGGATCTGTCTTTAGCTGTGCCGGTCAGCTGTGGCATGGCCTTTGCCTGCTGGGGAGTGTGGGGAACGCTGCAGTCCCTTGCCAAGGCAGGCTATATGAACCCGCTGTTTGCTGCCACAGCGATCCACCTGGTAATCGGATCCCTGGGTCTGTTCCTGCTACTGCGGGAAGACACCTAATTGACGGACAAGCCGCTGATGAACAAGAAAATCGGTATCGTCGGCATTCCGCCGCTGTCGATAATCCAAGCAATCCATGCCGATGGCGACGGCATAGTTGACCTGGATGAGCCCCAGCTGCAACTGCCCATTGACCTTTCCTCAAAATTTCTACCTCGGGTTTACTGTGCCATCCTGCGTACTGTGGTGCTTAACAGCATGCACCTGGAACTCGACCGGATCTATATTGATGTGGGTCCCGGCAAATGCGACTGCGCCGTGCACGTTGCCAGAATTTTAGAAGATATGCTTGATACGAACATCACGCCAACCCGCAACCAGGATATGAAGCGTTTCGGCAATCCGATCTGTACCAGCAGCCTGCCGCTGCTGGACAAGTTACTGTCCATCACCCACGGCGTGCAGTCCGAGTTTCCTTCCTCGCCCCACAAACCCTGCATCCCGACAGCCGGATTCTGGGGCGTGCCACCCAGGGATTTTTCCATTCTCCCCCTGTTCCCGGACACCACCCATGTGTACGGCTGGACCAGATGCATGGAAAATAAGACTCCGGCAGACCTCCAATTGGAGGCATACTGCAACCCGGCCGTGCCCACGGTATTTTTTGCCCAGTCATTCTGCGCAAAAACTGCCCTGGCCCGCCACCTGGCAGACCTGCATCCCAAGGCCCTGTACCTGGACTGCGATGTCAGTGCAGGGGCAAGCGCCCGGGCCAAGATTGAAGCCTTTCTTGAACTCTCAGGTGTACAAACGGCCCCAGGATCCAAGCATGCTGCTGGCTGATTTCGGCACCTCATACTGTAAGCTCCTTGACCTGGAGACCGAAAGTGAACCCAGGATACTGGCGACCCGCGACCTGACCAGGGATTTTCAGGCCGATCTGGCCACTGGCCATAATGCCAGGCAGCGCAGCAAGCAGAGCATTAACGAACTGACAGCTCTTGCCCGCGGCGGCAGACGCCTGATTTCGGCCTCTGATTTTGTCCTACTGGACTGCGGCAGTCGTGACATCAAATATATCCGCTATGCAGACTCTGAAGTGGCTGATATGGGCTGGAATGCGGAGTGCGGTGCGTCCATGGGATTTACCATTGAACTACTCTCCAGGTATTACGACATAGACTACGGGGCTGTTCCCATACCAACAAACGGTTTTTCCATTACCTGCGGCGTGCTGGGCATGAGCCACATCTTTGATGCGGTGATCTCAGGCATCTCCGAAACCGAGGCAGTAGCAAAATTTGTCCGCGGTATTGCCCGCAATGCCTGGCGTTTTGCAGGCACGCCGGAAAAAATTTATCTCTCCGGCGGACTTTGCGACAATCCGCTCTTTACCGGCAGTTTTCCCTGTGATGTAGTGCCGCTGGGAAGATTCGTGTTGCTGGAAGGGCTGAAAGCACATCTTGCAGCCTCCGGATAGGACATAAAAAAGGCCGAATCTGACTGATTCGGCCTGAGATGCTTATTTTTTCTTTTTACCTTTTTTCTTGTCTTTCTTTTTGCTTTTTTTCTTACTGTCCTTACACTTGCACTTCTTATCTTTTTTCTTGCAGGCCTTTTTTTTGCTCAAAGCTTTTTCAGCTTTCTTTTTGGCCTTTTTCTTGTCTTCTTTTTTTTTGCCCATGTCCAACCTCTCTGTATCGAGTTTACACTGTTCTCTGAATATCACAGGACAGCGGCTGCAATGCTTGTTCTTTTTCCGGAACTTGCCGCAGCATTTAGGTTTAGCCTTAGCTTTTTTTTTCTTTCCCATAATTCACCTCTCTACAACCGGGGCTCCGTC
>CAZQKF010000092.1:0-7165 GCA_964593645.1 uncultured Desulfobulbus sp. | reverse complement strand
TTGACCAGGTGCCGGTGATCTGGCCTATTTCCAATTCACTGTGCTACAGCTATCTCAACCTGGTTGCAGCTGCCCTGAACTGCATAGAAATTGATCTTCTGCCCCAGTGGGTCAATGAAACACTTGACCATTACGAACGTAGCGGACTTAAGTCGGCCCAGCGTTTCATGCTCGATGTGCAGAATCAGTTTGTCTGCCGTTTGCAGGGGCGTAATGGTTTACGATTTGCCCAGGTTACCGGCAGGCTTCAGCCATATGCCCAGGGGCTTTGCGGTGGTAATATAGAACTGGAGCTGGCGTATTGCGCTGCTACCAACACGGTAAAAATTTTTTTACCGGCTGAAATTTCCCTGTTCCCGGAGGAGGCGGATAATTTCCTGTTGTACAAACTCACGGTTTCAATGCAGTGGAGTTATATTGCCCTGGGGAGTTTTCTGGTGAGCAGAGATCCGGGGCAACTGAATCCTTCTGAGAGCGGTAAACTCTGGCTGCAGCAACATTTTGCAGGTTTTAAAAATTCTCAGTTGATAGCAGATATTTATCACGGTCTGGAAACTCTGCGGGCACGAGTTTTTTTAGATCGTGAACTGCCCGGGCTGATGCGTGATGTATCGCCACTGCTTCAGCAGTTGCTGCAGGATCCGGTGAGCACGGGAGGCAAGATTGAGCAATTTTTTGTTGTCCTGCAACAGTTGACAGCAGATCTGAATGATGACCTGAAAAACAACTGGTCAAAGAAAGTGAGCAGAGTGAAACATACAGGAGCAACAGCTCTTGATGTGCTGGCACTTGCCGAAGAACTGTATGCAGATTTTCAACCTGATGATGTACAAGAATATCCGGTGATTACACCTCTGATATTTCAGGGAGATATGCAGTTGGATACAATCGGTACGGCGTTACTTAAGAAGCGACGGGAGCAGAAAAATCTGTTTGTTGACGGGTTGGCAACCCTGCTGCTGATTCTGCCCGAAGCTGACCCGCAGGCCAAGGGCATAAAGGATGCAGTAGAGCGTGAAGATTTCGAACATGCTGCACTGCCAGATGATCCCGCAGCCATGCTCGTTCAAGGAAACCAGGAAACAGCTGAAACAGAGGAAAATATTGACGCAGCAACAACGCGATTTATCACCATTGACAACCAGCAAATTGAGCTCAGTGAGGAATTAGCTGAACTTGCCGCTGACATTACCCGGGATCTGGGGAACATTCCTGAGCAGTATATCAGCAGTGCAGCGGGCAAGGCGGGGCAGGGCAGTCCGGGCCGGGTCGGGATTGATACCGCAGACGGGCCGGAACTCTTTGCGCCCGTAACCTATGATGAATGGGACTACCGGCGTGCAGGCTTTCGTCGCAACTGGTGCATTGTGACGGAAAAGGAGATCCCGACCACCAAGTCTACCTTTATTCGCAACACACTTGACAGGTACCACGGTCAGATTATACGCCTGCGTCATCAGTTTGAGATGATGCGAACCAGCGAGCGTTTTGTCCGTCGCCAAAGGGACGGAGACGATATTGATCTCGATGCCCTGGTGGAGTCGCTTGCAGACACAGCGGCCGGGCATCCGCCCTCAGATCGGCTTTTTATCCGTCTTCAACGTGATCAGCGTGATATTGCGGCGCTTTTTTTAGTGGATATGTCTAATTCCACCCGGGGCTGGGTGGGTAAGGCCATTAAGGAGGCCATCGTATTGATCTGTGAGGCCATGGAGAGCCTGGGAGATCGTTATGGAATTTATGGTTTTTCAGGTATGCGCAGGTTGCGCTGCGAGATTTTTCCTATTAAAAATATCGATCAACCCTATAGCAATGAAGTACGGGAGCGGATCGGTTCCATAGATCCGCGTGAGTACACGCGCATGGCCCCCGCCATCCGGCACATGACCTCAATACTTGCAGATGTTGATGCCAAAGTGCGGCTGCTGATTACGCTGTCTGATGGGAAACCCGAAGATTATGACGACTACAAAGGGGAATATGCCATAGAGGACACTCGACACGCGCTGATAGAGGCTAAAATGGCCGGAATTCATCCCTTCTGCATCACCATTGATCAGCATGCCCATGAGTACATGGCCCATATGTACGGGGAGGTAAATTATATTTTTATTAATGATATTAAAAAACTGCCGGTACGTATGTCGGAAATTTACAGGGTACTGACCAGCTGACTCAGGTACCTTGACAACTGCCTGCTCTATGCAAACAGTATTTGCAGGCAGTGATTGAATTGAGACTCTCAGGAGGAACGTAATGAATACTCTTATAGTTTGCCCAAACTGCGGTACAAAGAACAGGATTCCAGCAGATAAGGCGCATCTGACGCCCAAGTGCGGGCGGTGCGGCACCCGTTTGCCTGCTGTCGGCGGAGGTACAGTGATTGAACTCAACGATCAGAATTTTCAGCAGATTGTCGGTAATGCTGCTCTACCGGTGCTGGTTGATTTCTATTCACCAACCTGCGGGCCATGCCATGCTCTGGCCCCGGTTATAGACCAGCTTGCCCAAGAGTATGCCGGACGGGCAGTGATCTGTAAGTTGGATACCAGCAGGCACCAGATGACGGCAGCTAAGTTTCAGATTCGCGGAGTGCCGACCCTGATTTTTTTCAAGAATGGCCAGCCGGTGGATCAGGTGGTGGGAGCCGTGCCTGCTCATGATTTGCAGCAGCGGCTGAATGCTCTGCTGTAAAAAACGTATGAGAAATAAGCAATACCATGTAATATAATGATATTACATGGTATTGCTATGTTAAGTTCTGTAGGAGACCCGGCACCCCGGGCGATTAGAGTTTGATAAGTACCTTGAAGCTCTTATCGTCCCCGGGGGGCCGGGTTTCCTACGTATAGATGCTACTCCATAAAGGAGGCAGGTGCAAAAAGACTGTCCTCGGCGCCCCTTTAAAAGTGGAGTTTAAGCCCGACGTTTCCGGTAAACCCGCTGACATCGATATCTTCGCCAAATGTTCTTTCCAGCTCCGCATGGCGGTAAATGGCTTCACCAAAGAGTTTAACCAGTGGGATGCCAAGGTTTACATCGAGTCCCACGCCGACATAGCCGCTTATTGTCGAGTCAACCTCAATTCTGTCGGAATCAACATATATATATGAAAATCCGCCCAGAACATAGGGGTCTACCGTGCCAGACGGCAGGATATGTGCCTGCAGCCCCAGGTCAAACGGGGTTATGGTGATATCGCCTATCTCGTTATTTTCAAACCCATAAGCCCTTCCGTCTAATCTGAGATGTTCGGTAAAAAGCGGCAGGCTCAGTCCAAGTCCTCCGCCCCATACGCCGTCGGCATCCTTTTGATCCCAATAACTGCCAAAGCCGTACAGGTCAATGGCCGAGGCCTTTGTGCTGCAGCACACGGCAAGGGCAAGAAAACAGCAGATGAAGAGTTGATTTTTTATCATTAGAATATCCTTTATGTTTGTATTTTAGGTTATTGTTTATTTGTTTTTATTGATACGTCTATAAATGTGTTGTCGTTGATTATTTTCCACCAAAATCGAGTAACCGTTTCCAGAAAAATTGAATTGATCCCTTGGGTTCCAGATGCTGAGGTTCATTGGCAATGCTACGGGCCAGGGCATCAAAGGCCAGGCTGATTTTCGAAGTTGGAAACAGTTCCACAATGACCTGCTGCTGTCTGATGGCATCCACCATCTGCGGATCCGTGGGAATACTGCCTAGATAGTCAATGGAGATATCAAGGTATCGATCAGCTACCATGGTTAGCTTGCGAAAAACGTCCATGCCCTCATCTTCACTGCGTACACAGTTTGCAATCAGGTTGAAATGTTTTTCATGATACTGGGTAGACAGGAGTTTCATCAGGGCATAGGCGTCGGTGATTGCTGTGGGTTCCGGGGTGGTGACCACAAGAATTTCCTGGGCTGCAGTATTAAAGTAGGTCACATTTTCTGAAATACCGGCCTCAGTATCAATAAGCACAATGTCAAAATCATTGTGCATGGAATCCAAGGCCTCAAGCAAGCGCATCTTCTGACGGGAATTAAGGCGGGTAAAGCGCTGCACGCCGGAACCTGCAGGGAGAATTTTTATTCCAGCCGGGCCGTCTGCCAAAATTTCATCAAGCTCCATTTCCTCTGAAAAAAAATGGGTCAGATTCTTGCCCGGTGCCAACCCGAAGACTACGTCAATATTGGCCAACCCAAGATCCGCGTCCAGGATAAGCACCCGCTTACCCATCTGTGCCAGCAGCACTGCAGTGTTTGCCACTACTGCCGTCTTGCCGACTCCGCCCTTGCCGCTGGTAATGGCAAGGACCCGGGTGGTGGGCCGCCGGCCGGTGACGTCTGTCTCCTTATGCAATTCTTGTTGTGGCATGAAACGTTCTAAAACCGTATCGGCTTGTTTTGTTAAAGAAATGTATGCGGTTAATTTTTTATTTAGTTTGCAACAAGCTTGCCATAACTCGGTTTTATTGGAAAAATAATGGAGAAAATTTCTATCCTGAACGGGAACATTGCTTTGTATTTTCTTGATATTTGCGAATAGTTAGACAGTTGCATTCAATCGTTACGAGGAATTATGCAAGGAAAATTATGTGGTTTGGTGGAGTGCAGGAAATTAAATCAACGCGGGTAAAGATACGTTGCGCACAGTAGTGTCAAGATTATGGCGCAGAGCCATGGTTTAGAAAAGGGACTGCTGATAAGGACTGGCTTGTTATGCTGTTATCGGCCGCGATTGGATAGATCTGTTATTTTGAGAGCAAGTTTACCGTCAATTTGTACTCGTTCAGCATGACCGATCAACGTATTGTGGACATAGAGTTCCAAAGGAGCATCAAATGTTTGATCTGTTGCAATAATGGATCCTTCCTGAAGCTGACGCAAATCGTCGGCTGAAATGTCGATTCGGGTCGCCTCTATATGGAGTTTATCAGTTGGCTCGGCATTAGAGTCCGTACCAAGCTCAGCACCAAGCGGCGTCAACAGATCGGTGATTTCTTCTTTGCTGAGTAAGGGCTTCATTGCTGCAGGTTAGAGATCCAGGAGATTTTTTTTCTTTATCTTTTCAAGCAGAGTAGTTCGTTTAAGATTTAAAATCCGAGCTGCCTCTTTCTTGTTGCCGTCAGTCATCTGCAGGGCCTGTAGAATAAGTTGGGTTTCAAAATCATTGACCAGGCCTTTGAAGTCTACGCCTTCATCAGACCAGGTCTGATCGGCAACAGGTGCTGCTGAAAAAAGAGAGAGCTGTTCCGGTGCTGTCACTCCAGGATCCTGTTGTCGGCTGCATGGAGATTCCATGGTTTGATCATCAGAAAGATTTTGGTATTTTTCCGGTAAATCAGTAAATGTGACTGTTCCACCACTGTAGAGAACAGTCATATGCTGGATAAGATTTTCAAGCTCACGGACATTTCCCCGCCAGTTGCAAGTGAGCAGAGCCTGCATGGCCTGTTTATCAAATCCCTGCAGCGGTTTATTGCGTTGTTTGCCGATACTTTTAATAAAATGGGTAATTAAGATCGGCAGGTCTTCCTTACGTTCACGCAGCGGAGGAATGCTGACCGGGATAACGCTGAGACGATAGTAAAGATCCTCCCGAAATCGCCCCTCATCTACCATCTGTTCCAGGTTGCAGTGGGTCGCAGCAAGTACTCTGACATTGACAGGAGTGGGTTTTAACCCGCCCACAGGTTCAAATTCCCGTTCCTGCAGAACCCGCAGCAGTTTGGCCTGAAGAACAGGCTTCATGTCACCGATTTCGTCAAGGAACAGAGTGCCCTTGTCGGCATATTCAATACGCCCTATTTTGGCCTGGGCAGCACCGGTAAAGGCACCACGGGTATGGCCGAACAACTCACTTTCTAAAAGCTCATCAGGAATGGCGGCGCAGTTGACCGGGACAAAATTATTGGTTGCCCGCGGACTGCGGTTATGGATAGCCTTGGCAACAAGTTCCTTGCCTGTACCTGATTCACCCTGGATCAGAACTGTGCTCAGGTCGTCGTCAGCGAGCTTGGAGATAAGGTCAAAAAGGTTCCTCATCTTTGGGCAATTGCCGATTATGCCTTGAAATATACCTGCTGTCATAGTTGTTGTCGCAAGGCAGCCACAAAGGAGATGCCGGAGCATTGAGTTTGCCGGTAATATATTTTTCTTTCCAGCAGTTACAGAAAAGAAGAGCATACTCTGTACCGGGATAACAAGCAGCTTTCGCCCCGGGTGTCATTTTATTGACTTTCTTCTGTTATGGCTTTATCGAGCGGTGTTCTAAAGTGGTTAAATTTTCCGGAGATCTATTGTGATGATGAGAATTATGGGAGTTGTTTTGCTTGTGCTGTGTGGCGGCTCTTTTTCATCAGCCTGGGCCTGGGATGGCTATGTGGTCAAGGTGATTGATGGTGACAGTCTACGTGTAAAAAAAGGAAGAGAAATTATTGAGATACGACTGTATGGCATTGACAGCCCGGAGTGGGGACAGGACTACGGTAATAAGGCAAAGAAGGTGCTGAAAAAAAAATTATACCGAAAAAGAGTGTCTGTTGTCTCCAAGGATATTGATAGGTACGGCCGGACGGTTGCTCTGGTGAGCAGTTCAAGCGGCTTGGTGAACAGGGAGATGGTTCGTGAGGGCTACGCCTGGATGTATCCCAAATATTGTAAACAACAGCCGCTCTGTTCAGAGATGAAGAGACTGGAACAGGCTGCCAGGGCACGGCGACTCGGGCTTTGGCGGGCTCAATCTCCGGTTTCGCCCTGGCACTGGAAATGGCAGCAGAGAAAAAAGAAACATTGAATCGTCTGTGCGTCTGCTGAAGGAGTCAATATCAGGGTTGGCGTGAATCGTCTGTTACTGCAGCGTCGTCGGACTGCTTGGGAGCAGAGGGATGCGGAAGAGTTACCTCGACTGTGCAGCCGGCGTCCTCATTGTTGACAATGGTGATGTGTCCGTTATGATGACCCAGCAGCTGAGTGACAATGGACAGGCCAAGCCCTGTGCTGTCGGCACGGGTTGAAAAGAAGGGCGTAAATATCTGGTCGCGGATATCCTCGGCAATGCCGCATCCCTGGTCAATAAGTTGTATGCAGAGGATGTTTTCGTCCTGATGAGTCTGCTCAAACGCCTCAATTATAATCGGCTCAGTGGTCTGTTTGGAGGCTAAGCAGCTGTTTTCCAGCAGATG
>CAZQKF010000091.1:0-7231 GCA_964593645.1 uncultured Desulfobulbus sp. | reverse complement strand
GGCAAGCAGGAGTTTACCCCGGGCGAGCCGGGCAAATGGAAATACTCCAATACCGGCTACATCCTGCTGGGTATGGCCCTGGAAAAGGCGGCCGGCGAGAGCTACGGCTACCTGCTGCGCAAGCGTATCTTCACCCCGCTTGAACTCGAGCAGACAAACTTTCCCAACCTGGTGCCCCGGGAGCCCTCCCTGGTTCAAGGTTATGCGTCCTACCCGGGCGGCAAGAACACCACGGGTTGGAACCTGTCGCAGGGATGGGCTGCCGGCGGCATCATCTCCACGGCCGCAGACATGCACACCTTTCTGCTGGCCCTGGGGAACGGCAAGCTGTTCAAGGACAAGAGCACCCTGCTGGCCATGGCGGAATTCGTCCACACCGAGGACGTTCAACAACACCTCGGCACCAAAGGCTACGGCCTGGGCCTGATCGAATATGTCAAGGGTGTCTGGGGCCACGGCGGCCAGACCCTGGGCTATGAGAGCGAGCTGATGTTTGTTCCCGGCACCGAGATCACCATGGTCGCCCTGACCAATGCCGGTCAGGGCCCGGTGCTGCAGATGCGCAGCCTGGCCCCGCTGCTGCAGAAGATGGCCGGCATTGAGCCGGAAACGGCAACGGTCTTTCCCCGGCCCGAGCCGAAATACAACGGAAAGCGCGGCCTGGACTTCAAACCCTTTGTTCAAGAGATGAACACCCTGACCCGCGAGCGGATCACCGAGCTGGACAAGCTCCTGCTCAGCGCCAATGTCACGGCAATACAGAAACTGCTCACCGACGGCGCAACCACCAGTCATGAGCTTACCGCCTACTACCTGCAGCGCATCCAGTCCTATGACTGGAACCTGCTCAACTCGGTGATAGAGATCAACCCGAAACTCTTTGCTGCAGCCGACGCCCTTGACCGCGAACGCAAACAGGGCAAGTCCCGGGGCCCCCTGCACGGCATCCCGGTGCTGCTCAAGGACAATATCGCAGTCCGCGGACTGCACGCCACAGCCGGAGCCTGGGCCATGCGTGAGTGGCAGCCGAAAGAGGATGCCGGGCTGGTCAAGAACCTGCGCAAGGCCGGAGCCCTGATTCTGGGCAAGGCCAACCTCTCCGAATGGGCCAACTACATGGATCCGAACATGCCCAGCGGTTTCAGTGTACTTGGCGGCCAGACCCGCAACCCGTATGGGCCTTTTGAGGTCTCGGGATCAAGCAGCGGCTCAGCCGTGGCTGCATCGGCAAACTTTGCACCGATCACCGTGGGTACGGAAACGCAGGGATCCATCATTCAGCCGGCAAGCATCAACGGAGTGGTAGCCATCAAAACTACAAAGGGGCTGGTTCCCGCCGATAACATCATCCCGCTGGTGGACTGGATGGATGTGCCCGGCCCCATGGGCCGCAGCGTCACCGATGTAGCCGTGCTGCTGACCGGCATGGTCAACAGAGAGGACATGGACTATACACGGGCTCTGCTGCCCGAAGTAGATCACAACATGCGTATTGGAGTTATTGTCCTTGACCAGGCCGCCGCAGAACAGATGGCCCGGCAGTACCCGATTGCAGAAGATCAACGGGAGCTGGCTACAAAAGAACTGCTTGCCAAGAACAGGCTCTCCCGCCTGCTGGCCGAGGTGTTTAATAAAATCGGCATGAAAGTTGTAGAAATCAACGCATCTGAACTGCCGCCGCCCAGTGCAACGAATGCTCTCCTTCCCTATGGCTTCAGGGATTCCCTGAACCGTTTCCTCAAAGAACCGGGGAAAAATGCACCTGTGTCCTCTCTTGCTGAAATCATACGCGCAAACAATCAAGACGTACCTGACCGGGCGCCATATGGCCAGAGTTTCCTCACCGGCGCAAACAACACGACCATGACCCATGACGAATACGAAAAGACCGTTCATATAAACAAAACAAGCACGGCCGACGGCCTTGGAAATATTTTCAAAAAACATCACATCTCTGCATTGATTACCGATTCCCAGGCATACGCAGCGGCCGGTTTTCCCGCCATCACCGTACCTGCCGGTTATACGAAGAACGGCCAACCGTTCGGGCTGATCTTAGTCGGCAACGCAAACGGCGAAGCCGACCTCATCAGTGCCGGATATGCCTTTGAACAAACAGTCCAGGGAAGAAAACTACCCGACCTGGACAAGACAATACAGCAGATTATGAAACTGCAATAACAGGTCGTACAGAAGCCTGCACCCTTGAGGTACTGCCTGCGAGCCTCGGCACATTTTTTGTTTTTGTTTCTCCTAACCGAAGGAAATCTATGAAATGCTCTTTCCCCTTATCCGTCGCGGCCGCCTTGTGTCTTATCGGTCTGCTCGCCGCCGGCGCAACAGCCGAACAGGCCCCCGTGCCTGCAGTACCCCCGGTTCCTGTTGCCTCGACAGCGCCCGCGACACCCCAGCCGGCAGCTCCGGCCGCCGTAACGCAGCAACAGCCCGCCTCATCCTACAAAACAGCCCTGGAGGGTGCCAAGGTCATCGGCAAGGGCTGTGTGACCGCCTACTTCAAAGAGGACCACACCATGCTGGCCCTGCCCGGGGATATTACCAAAAGGCTCCTGCTCTGGTATTCTGAGGCAGTGCGACTGCCGCCCAAGGCGGTGAGCCAGGGCGGCATCATTACCGGGCCCCAGAGCGGCCAGGGCGCCACGGTCATCACCCTGGAGCGGCAGGGCAAACGGATGTTCATCCGAGACCACAGCCCCGGCTATACCAAGCGCAGCGGCTCGGAAGACCCAGGCGTGCCCTTTGACAACCAACATCCCGATGCCATCCACCGCTCGGTCAGTGAAACAAGCAACGGGCCGATTATCGCGGTGCTGCCCATAATAGCCGACGGCCCGAATGGCGAGATTCTGGTAGACATCACCGAAGCCTTTTCCAAGGACATCGAAAGCCTGTCCGCCCGCGGCCAGATCATCACCACCGGCCTGATCCCCGCCGCCGTGGATCCGACCCGCTCCTACATCGCCAGCGTCAAGGTCTTCCCCACTGATATCGATATCCGCTCCCATCTGACCTTCCTGGCCCAGGACCCCACCGACCCGGTGAGCGGGCCCCAGCCGGTGTCCATCGAGATCGGCCACTCCATTGTCCTGCTGCCGGAAAAACCCATGCAGGCCCGTTTTTTTGATGAGCGGGTCGGGTTCTTCAAAACTAAATTCACCGAGTACGAGACCCGCAAGGGCGCGGTGGTCCATAACCGGGCGGTGATCCAGCGGCGACGGCTGGAAAAGAAAAAGCCGGAAGCCGCGATCAGCGATCCGGTGGAACCCATTGTCTTCTACATCGGCCAGGGCGTGCCCAAGCGCTGGCGCCCCTATCTCAAGGCAGCGGTGGAGCAGTGGCAGCCGGTATTTAAGGCGGCAGGTTTTTCCAATGCCATCATTGCCAAAAATGCACCCACTCCCGAGGAAGACCCAAACTGGTCGGCTGAGGACGCGCGCCACAGCGTTATCCGCTGGATTCCCCAGCCGTTAGCCAACGCCATGGGCCCGGTCATCTACGATCCACGCTCCGGCGAAATCCTGTCCTCTCATATCCTGATCTGGCCCGAGGTAATCAATATCTTCCAGCGCTACTACTACGCAATGGCCAGTTCCCTGGATCCCGAGGCCACGCACCTGCCCTTCAGCGATGAAAAACTGGGGCAACTGCTCACCTACATTGTAGCCCACGAGGTCGGCCACACCCTGGGGCTGCGCCATAACCATCTCGCGTCCACCGCCTACACGGTCGAGCAGATGCGGGACGCGCAGTTTGCCAACACGCACGGCCCCAACACCTCCATCATGGCTTATGGTCGGTTTAACCAGTGTGCCCAGCCCGGCGACGGCGTAACCCAGATTTTTCCCATCATCGGCCCGTACGACTATTTTGCCATCAACTGGGGCTACAGCACCCACAGCAAAACTCCTGAGGAAGAACAGGCTGCCCTGGACCGGCTGGCGGAAAACTCAACAACCGACCGGGCCACTGCCTGGGCCGCGGCTGAAAAGCCCGAAGGTATCGAGAGCTGGGGCTTTGATCCCAGGGTGCAGAAAGAAAACACAGGCGTCCAGCGAGTGGAGGCTACCAGACTCGGAGTGGCCAACATCCTGCGCTCCCTGGCCACGCTCAACCAGGCCGTGGGCGATGATGACAAACTTTTTGCCACCACCTGGGGCGAGATGCTCGGCCACCAGTTCACCTTACTTGACAGCGTCAAAGATCTGGTAGGCGGTCAGTACCACCTGCCCGGACATGAGCAAGGGTTGCAAGGTCGTTTCGTTACCCCGGAAAAACAACGTGAGGCCGTGCAGTACCTGCTTGGCGAGGGCGCGGCAAGCCTGACCGCCTTTACTACGCCGGATGTGCTCTACCGGGCCATGCCCATGGGCGGAGTACACACGGTGGAGAACGTGCAGGCCAAGCTGGTCATCGACCTGCTCGATAACACCCGCTTTGCCCTGTTGGACGAACACACTACCGTTACCCCGGATGCATACGGGGTAATTAACCTTGGTGACGATATGGTTACGGCCCTGTGGGGGAATCTCTCCTCGACATCGCCCACCCAAAAAGTACTGCAGCGAGCCTTCCTTGACCGGATCGACGCCATCCTCCATCCGACTACCGGAGAAAACGAGATCGCCACCAAGACAGCCGGCCTGCAGAAGGTAGGCTTCAGCCCTGCCTTTGCCGCGTTTGCCAGTACCCCGGCTGACAAGACCTCCTTTCCCGCCTGGGTGAACAGCACTCTACCCGAGCTGCAGAAACGTCTGGAGCAGGCCGAGCAAAGTGACACAATCCATTTTCGGGAAATGGCGCGGAAGATTCAGAATATTCTGCATGAAAAAAAACCGGAATTGGCGGAATCTACCCGAGAATGATTATTCTCTATATTTTTTTAATGTAATTGGATATACTTCTGAATCAGAATGAACCTTTTGTTATTATATACTATTGGATCCCAAAATGAATAAACGATTTACTGTTGGTATTTCTGCCGTTGTATTCACAGTTATCCTCTCCATCTGGGCTGCTGCCAGTGCCCACGCTGCAACCCAGATTCTTGTGGGGCCTCATCAGGAAGGGGCTCTACGAATAGCAGTGCCGGATGACAATCACTTTCAGGTTGCAAACTGGAGCACATCTAAGGGAGTGTTTATTCCCAATGTTTACAGCAATCTTGATAGTGCCAGCAGTGGGACACGGTTATTTTTAAACAATAGGACTATTCAATATGGCACAGGAAGTCTCGGTACTGAATTTCTCTCGATCTCAAACAGTAAAATCGATACTAACACAATACGTACCAGCTGGACCAAACATCCCTTTGATCTGACACAGACCATCACCTATTTTCCGCCGCAGAAATACTGCACTATCAAATGGGAAATACACAACAACGACAACGTTGATTACACGGACGTGCGCTATATTTTCTATCAGGACACCTATCTTGATGATCAGGATAAGGGGAAAGGCCACTGGAATCCATCACTGGGTATGGTCTCCATTTCCAATCCCGACCCCAGCAAGGCTGGTATTATGGGACTCTACGGTGACGGGACATCCGTACCAACCCACTACTATGAAGACAATTACAGTAACGTTCATTCTGCGGCAAAGAAGGGACTCCTCCCTAATACAGTTAAGGGCAGTTCAAACCATGATGCAAGTTGGGCCATGGGATGGGATCTGGCGACACTCAAATCCGGTGAGACCTGGACCATCACCTCATTTGTCAAAATAACCACCTCCGGCGCAGTTCAGGTGAATGCTCCGGCCCCGGCAGAAGGGCTGGCCGGCAGTTTTGTCGACCTAAGCTTTGGCATAGGCAATCAAACGACCACTGGGCAAACCTATAATCTGTCTGTCAGCGGCGCCCCTGCCGGCTGGTCCATTGACCTGCCCGGCGGTACCACGTCAACCGTTGCCGGCAAGGCAACCAACCAGGTAACAGTTCGAGTCAACATCCCGGCAACCGCTGCTATCGGTACGGTCGCTCATAACATCGTCCTCACCGCAACGTCACAGACAGATAACCAGGTGAGCAACTACGACTCCACCGAGGTCAAAGTGGCAAACCCGGCAACCGCCAGCCGCCTGACCATTGCGGTTCAGGGCGCAGGCACCACTAATCCAGGAGCCGGAGTCAATACATTCATCCAGAACTCGACGATCAGCATCAGCGCCACCGCAGACACTCTTGCCGGGGCCAATTTTTCAGGGTGGACTGGTGATGCAACAGGGACAGCCAATCCACTGATCCTCACCATGGACAGTGATAAATCTGTGACAGCTCTTTTTATCGGCCCTCCGTCGGTGACTACTGACACACCCACAGCGGTTACAACCGTCACTGCCACAGCAAACGGCACGGTAACGGGTGACGGTGGTACCGCCATCAATGCCCGAGGCATATGTTATGGCCTGTCGGCAGACCCCAAGAATACGGGAACCTGTACGGCAGCCACTAGCAACGGCACCGGCTCCTTCAGCATCCCCCTGACAGGCCTGACCCCTGTCACCACCTATCATGTTCAGGCCTATGCAGAAAACAGCAACGGCTCCTCCGTTGGTGCAGACAGAACCTTTACCACTGCAGCCGCCCTGGCAAAGCTCACAACCGAAGTGCCTCAAGCAAATATCAATGACAAAACAGCAGCTGTGGTCGGAAACATCACAGATGACGGCGGGGAGACTGTTACCGCCAGAGGATTTTGCTGGGATACCAATTCAGATCCGACCCTGGGCGGCAGTGGCACCTGTGCTGCCGACAGTGGCACAGGTACAGGTACTTTTGCCTATACGATCCTGGGCCTGACCTCAAACACCGACTACCATACCAGAGCATATGCCATCACCCGCGCGGGCACGGCATACGGCAATGATGTATTATTTACCACCCTGATTTCCTTGCCAATCCTGACCACTACCCCGGCAACAAATGTTGCCGCTACGTCCGTCACAAGCGGCGGTGATGTAACCAATAACGGCGGCGATGTTGTGAATGACCGCGGTGTCTGCTGGTCCACCTCACCGGATCCGGACTACGGAACCGGCTCAAACTGTTCTGCTGCAACTGCAGGGGGAACGGGAGTCTTCACGGTTCAACTCTCCAGCCTGCAACCCGGAACCAGTTATCATATCCGGGCCTATGCCCATAACGGCAGAGGATACGGCTACGGTAATGACCTTCCCGTTACCACTGCTGTGTCTCCGGCTACGGTAACAA
>CAZQKF010000090.1:0-7239 GCA_964593645.1 uncultured Desulfobulbus sp. | reverse complement strand
CTGTTCAACTCTATCGAGCAGCTCTCTGTGCTTTTTTAATTTTTTTCTGCCTTGGGCAATGGTTTTACGGGTGATGAACAGCGGATAATATTTGTAATAGGGCTTGGCCTCCCACTGGCTGTCCATGAGCTCAAGAACCCGTTTTTTAATCACTTGACCCTTGAATATTTTCTGCAGTTGGGCTGGGCTGAACTGGTGCTGCTGTTCCAGCTCCTGGAAAAGTTGCTGGTATTTTTGCTGGGTCAGGTCAATGGGTTGGCCATTTTTCACCAGGTCTGCAGCCTTGGGAGTGCCGGCAAGGACTGCGGCTGGCACGAGGCTCAGTGAGACAATTGTGAGCAGGGCAAGAAAAAATATTACCGGCCGGGAGCGTTCAGAAAACAAGCGACATGGATGGGTAGAGTGTATGTCCAAGATTCTGCAAGGGGTCAGGTGGTAAACTGCCGAGAAAAGGCCTTGGTGAATGCAGCCATCTGGTCTGCCGGGAGTGCATTGATTCCTGCTGCCGCTGACCTGCCGCCGCCGGTGGGGAACTGCCGACAAAGAATCTCTGCGCCTGTGCGGTTGCTTAAAGGCGCACGGACACTGATTCGTAGGGAACCATCACTATTGGCTGTCAGCAGGGCATGGGCAAGATCAGGGCGCTGCCGGGCCAGGGTGTTGGAGTAGACACCGGCTACCCGGCGAGCCCAAGGTTCAGCCGGCAGCTGGAACATTCTGCCCGAGCTGTCTTCATGAATCGGGGAAAAGTTCATGGCCCGTTCCATGTCCTGTTGGTAGCCGGTACGAAGTGTCTGCAGGGCCGGTGATTCCGAAAAGAAGACCAGCGGATCGGTATAGGGATGTACTTGGTGGTAGAGATCATCGGGTGTGAAAAACAAGTCGCTGAGCTCTGCCCCGTAGCCGTTGTAGTTGAGCAGAATACCTGTTTCCTTTAGCTGTGCTGCAGCGCTGTCATTTAGCCCCATCTGAGCGGCCAGTTCTATTGCGGGTTCATCCAGATTATCGCCAAAGGCTCCGACAATCGCCCAGGGATTTGGAGGAGATGGCAGCAGGTTGTTTATAATCAGAGAGGTGCAGGTAAGGGGCTGGGGATTAATATGGACGGTGAGCCGCTCAGAATCAGGCAGGGGACCTGCGAAGTGGTGATCGGCGTACAAGACGGTGTTGCGGCGGCTGAGAATTTTCTCCAGGCTGTCCCGGTTTCGGTCCAGGGAGATATCCAGGACAGTAATAGCCGCGTCATCAATCTCTGTGAGCTGCGCAAGCAGGGTAATGTCACGTTTAACGCCACTTACAAGCCGTGCATCGGGACGTGGTTGATACAGGCGCAGCTGGTGCAAGGCGCAGATACCGTCCGCATCCCCGTTAAAGACATCTATATATTGCATGGCCAGGGGGGGAGGCGGAGTACAGGTAGCCGTTTACAGGCCCGGCATTTCCAGGCCCAGAGGGCTGCCGATGTTTGCCAACCGGAACATGACGGTGTATTTTTCGTCGCCCGGTGTCTGGTTTGCAGCAAATTCCACTGACCAGCAGGGGGCCTGATAGATCAGGTTGAAGCGCTGCTCCACTGTTTTATTGTCCTCAATGGATTGTTCAATGGAGTAGCCTGCGCGAAAACTGTACAGTAGCCCTAAGGAACCGGCAAGCCTTATAGAGCTGGTTTCGGCGACGTTGGTATTGTCTCCATCGACATCTCCGTCGAGAACGTCATCGCTGAATATGCCGTTATCATAACGGTAATCCATGGAGAAGAGATCCCCGCGGCTGTTCATATAATCACTTTCAACAACGTGTCTGACAAAACCGTCGCCGTACACATCAATATCAGTACGGTAGATAAATCGTAGATCCTTCAGCGGATAATAGGAAACGCGGATATCCACCGGGGTGAGCGGGGTATCGCTCTGGGAGCTGCGGATATCATAGCCCTGTTTGACCTTAATAAACCCGTAATCCCGATCATATTCCTTGCCTGCATACACTCCGCTCAGGTTGAAAAAGTTATCTATGCCGTAGGTGATGATGTTCTGGTCACCGACATCGTCAACAGAGTCGAACTGGGGCAGGTTGTCCTGGTCAACATCGGTTATGTACTTGTAGTTGACATAGGGGCGAAAGGTGTGGCTCAAGCCCGTCACCGTTCCGGCGTGGACGTTAAAATCACGGATCATAGTGGTTCCGATTTCCGCCCTGAAATCGCCAAGGAATCTGTTTTCGGTGTCCCCGTCCTGCCAGCTCGAAGTTGTTGTCCCGCTGCCGCTGAGTGGGTCATTGTCCTGAATGCTGTAAAAGGTATCACGCACACCGGCGGAAACAACAGTTTCCAGATAATCACTCAACGGCACGGGTACGGTTACCCTGGGGAACAGGTCAACCCGGTGGGCTCCAACCCCCTGATCTCGCCAGAAGTAGACGTAGTCGGCATTCCAGGAAAAATCTACACCGCTTTCATATACGGGAACGATACCTTTAAAGTTAACCTCGGGAAGTTTCCATAACGGGCTGGGGCTGTTTTTTGCGTTGCGAAGGTCATTAATGCCCAGCAGATTGGCCTGCAGGGATAATCCATTGTCCCAGGAACGCAGGGTGCGAAAGGTATTTTTTCGCTGATCATCAGTTCGGTTCTGAAAACTGCGGCCAAAGACCTCCTGGAAGCGTTCGTTGGTCACGTTGAAACCGGTCAGGCCGGAGTTAAACTCGGTCAGATAATCCCTGTCGGAAACAACATCTACATCCAGTCTGGATGTCCATTGGCCAATATCCTGGTCAGCCTTACCCCGGATCCAGTAGCGATCCTGATTGGTATGGGTATAGTCGCCGTCATTGTAGTATTCGGCATTGGCCGGATCGCTGATAACACTGAGGTCGTCACGGAGGAAGTTTCCCATGAACCCGCCTTTGGAATCCTGGTCAAGGACGTATCGGAATTCAATTCCGCTCATGAAGCCGCGTTCAGACAGGTACTGCGGATAGAGTGTTATATCGCTGTTTTGAGAGAGGTTGATGAACAGAGGAAATTCCGTGCCGAATCCGTCACGATCGGAAAAGGAAATTGAGGGAAAGAGAAAACCGGTCTGGCGGGTACGTTTGGCCGGCAGGATCATGATCGGGCTGTATAGGATCGGCACATTTTTGATCCGAAATGTGGCATGCTTTAGAAATGCATACCCACCGTCGGTAATTTCAGCATCAGCAGCACCAAAACTCCAGGGAGGCGTTTCGCCGTCTTTGAGTTTACAGGTAATCAGCCAACCGTCTTCAATGTGGTAACTGACATCGCCGGTTTTTTCAATCACCCGGCCTTCCATGTACATCTCTTTATACTCGCGGATAATGGCGGCATTGGTAAATGTGCCGGTCTCCCGGTTCAGGTTGACCACGCCTTCTTCGGCCGTCAGTTGATCCGGGCCGACATCAATAAGCACATTGCCGCGAGCCTTGACTGTACCCAGATCCATGTCATAGACCATCCAGTCGGCCTTGATGGTCGTGATAATTTTATTGGTGGTAACGGTTTCTTCCTGTTCCTGTTCGGGGGCAGGTTTGGATGCGGACTCTTCCAGCAGGTCGTTCCAGGATGTCTGTACTTCTACTTTTTTCTGCCTGGTCACGCTTTCTGATTTTTCCAGAATGACATTGCCTTCGGCAATTACACTGGGCGGGTTTTCATATCGGGTTAATTTATCTGCTGTAATTTCCCATTGCTGTGCCTGAACTGCTTCTGCAGCTGCACCTGCCGGGGGAAAGAGGCATCCGGCAATAACAAAAGCAACAAGGGAAAGGATTGGGGAAATGGGGCTCTTGTGATTCACCTCGAACAGCTCCTGTGATATACTGAAAAAAGAAAGGAATAATTATAAAAAATCCGGGCCTGCAATTGACTGGAATGTACGCGTACCCGGGGGTTGTGTCAAGAAAAAACGCGTAGTTTGAGCTTGCAGAGACCTGCAAATTGTTTTATGTAACAAAGCGTAAATTATATATAATACCTTAAAGTTGGTTTTTCACAGGTCGGTTTTCCACAATCTCCTCTGTAAACGGCAGTACATTTTTCATTACTTTCTATGAATTATATCTTTGGCCCGGTTAACTCCAGGCGTCTAGGACGATCCCTGGGTGTGGATCTTTTTCAGGAAAAAATTTGTAATTTAAACTGCATTTACTGTGAGGTCGGGGCTACGACTCGTTTGACCTGTGCACGTGCGGAATATGAGCCGACTGCAGATATAATCCGCGAAATAGATGCGTACTGTGCAGTTCCCGGCCATGTTACCGAGTTGGATTATGTAACGGTTACTGCCAGTGGAGAACCCACCCTGCATTCCGGGTTAGGCGAGATTCTTGCTCATTTAAAGAAGGTGACAGCCAAACCTGTGGCTGTTTTGACCAACGGCACCACCTTAAGTGATCCTCGGGTTAGAGAAGAGCTGGCATGGGCAGATGTTGTAGTACCTTCACTGGATTCGGCCCTGAGTGCAAGTTTTAGAAAACTTGACCGGCCCGCCCAGTGTCTGGATCTGCAGCAGATTATTGATGGGTTGGTTACCTTTTCCCATGAGTACCAGGGCAAGTTGTGGCTGGAAATTCTGTTTGCCCGGGATATTAACGACTCCAGGGCAGATGTGGATGGACTGCGCCGGGTGATCAAGTTGATGCGTATTGACCGTATCCAGCTTAATACCGTTGCCCGGCCGCCGCTTGAGTCCTTTGCTCGACCGCTTGAGCAGCAGGCAATGCTGGCCATTGCCGAGCAGTTTCAAGGAGATAATGAAGAATGCCTGGTTGATCTGCTGGCCCGGGGTGCAGTGCAGGAAGATGAGCACGAGCAGCAGAGAGAATTTGATCTTACAAGTGATGCCGGTACCAGGGCATTGCTTGCCGAGATTGTAGAGATGTTAAAAAGGCGGCCATGTACGGCTGCAGATATTAATCGGACCTTCCACTTGGGAGATCCGGACACAGTTGAGCAGTTGCTCGCTCCGCTTGTCCAGGACGGCACGTTGCAGAAACGGGTCTATGGGGACAGGCTCTACTATCAGTGATAACTGGAGTTGGAGCAGCTGCTTGGATAAATTATTCTATTCAAGGAAAATCCATGACAGAGGAAGCAAAAAAGCCTGCAGCAAAGAAGCAGGCGGAAAAAAAAGTACGCAAGGTCACCACGGGTGCCTGGTGGAAAAGCAGTAAAAAAACAAAAACCGAAGAACCCGTTGAGGTTCCGGTAGAGCAAGAAGAGGAAAAAAAAGCGGCTGCAGAAAGCAAAAAAATAATACCTGTACGATCTCGCAAACCGGTAAAGGGGAAAAAACAGCAGCCCAAACCAGCGGCCAAAAAAACTGCGCCTGAACAAAAAGAACGGCAACAAGCCGGGCAAAAGGCTGCAGATTCCGGCAAGCCCAAGGAAAAACAGAAAACAGCTGCTGCCAAGGGCAAAAAATCGGCAAAGAAGAAAGAGTCGACTGAGCTGCAGGCCAAAAAGTCCGGAAGCCGTAGTGCTAAGAGTTCCCAGGGGGGCCAGAAGAGCCCGAAGCAGGAAGGGGGGCAGCCTAAGGGCAAAAAAGTCGTAATCAAACTGCTCATTAATGCCGAAGAGCCGGAAGAGTGCCGGATTGCCCAGGTGGAAAATGGGCGTCTGGAATCGTATCATGTCAACACCGTTGTGCGTGAGCGCACCAAGAATAATATCTATAAAGGGCGGATTGTCTCGGTTGAGGCCAGTCTTCAGGCCGCCTTTGTCGAGATTGGAACCGGCCGTAATGGTTTTCTGCCCTTCAGCGATATTCATCCGGAATACTATAAGGAAGATGTCAGCGAGAAGAGCCGCAAGCTGATCAGTGAGCAGCGCTGGCGCAAGCTTAAAATCGAAGATGTGGTTAAGCGTGGCCAGGAAGTGCTTGTCCAGGTTGTCAAAGAGGTGACCGGCAACAAGGGCGCCAACATGACCACCTATCTCTCCCTGCCCGGCCGCTGCCTGGTGCTTATGCCGGGCAGTGACAGTGCGGGCATCTCTCGCAAAATTTCCGGCGAGGATCGGCGTGGTCAGCTGCGGGAGGTGATGAGTAAATTTAACATTCCCGAGGGCATCGGCTATATTGTCCGTACTGCAAGTGCTGAAATCACCAAAACCGCTCTGCAGCAGGATCTTCGTTATCTGCTGGGGCTGTGGAAGGAGATAAAAAAACGGGGCCAGTCCATGCAGGCTCCGGCCCTGGTCTACCAGGAGCAGGACACGGTTGTTCGGTTTTTGCGAGATCATTTTGTTGCAGACATTCAGGAAATCACGGTTGATACTCAGGAATCCTATGAACAGGTGACCTCGTTTGTGTCTCTGCTGCCGGCCCGGCAGCGCAAGGTGCAGGTCAAATTGCACCGCGGTGCTAAACCGATCTTCAACCAGAATAATATTGAAGAGCAGATCGAGTCGATCTACCAGCCCCAGGTGCAGCTGCCTTCGGGCGGCTCCATTGTTATTGATCCAACCGAAGCCTTAGTGGCCATTGATGTCAATTCCGGCCGCACCTCTCAGAAGGGTGATTTTGAAAAGTCGATTTTTCTCGCCAACATGGAGGCGGCTGATGAGCTGGCCCGGCAGCTGCGCCTGCGTGATCTGGGCGGGTTGATCGTGGTGGATTTTATCGACATGCGCAATAAAAAACACATTCGAGACGTGGAAAAACAGGTCAAGGGGGCCATGAAGCGGGACAAGGCCAAGGTGGATATCTCCCGTATTTCACGGTTTGGCCTGATGCAGATCTCCCGCCAGAAGATGGGCGCCCCCATTGAAAAGGGCAGTTACAGGCGCTGCGAATACTGCGACGGCCGCGGTGTGGTTCGCTCGGTGGAGACCCTGGCTCTGTATTACCTGCGCCGTATTCAGACCGGAGTCAGCCGCAGTAAGGTGAAGCGGGTTGAGGCCAGGATGCCTCTGGATGTGGGCCAATATCTGCTCAATAAAAAACGGGCAGAGCTTTCAGAGCTTGAGAGTAAACATCATGCGGTCATCGACATTATTCCCCGGCCGGACATGAAGCCCAATGATCACAAATTAGATTTTCTCGCTGCAGTACCGACAAACGGGACAGAGCAGCATTGAACAGCGGTAAGTCAGCTATAAGAGCATTTGCTGCATAAACCACTTGTACAAAATGAACGGGTAGGGTATATTCGCCACCGTTTCATGCGCCTGTAGCTCATCTGGATAGAGTATCGGACTACGAATCCGAGGGTAGCAGG
>CAZQKF010000089.1:0-7318 GCA_964593645.1 uncultured Desulfobulbus sp. | reverse complement strand
TGAGCGGCAATGTCTGGGAATGGTGTTCGGACTGGTACGATGCAGACTATTACAGTTCCAGCCCCCGCAATAACCCCCGGGGGCCGTCATCGGGCTCTTTCCGCGTTCTTCGCGGCGGCGGCGGCGGCTGGGGCTGGGGCGGCAGCGCGCGTTCGGCTAACCGTCGCAGGGACTGGTCCGGTGGCACGCGCACCTACCTTGGCTTCCGGCTTGTCTTGTCTTCAGGAGGGCAGCAGCAGGCGGAGCCTCAAGAGCCGGGGAACCCTTCGCATCAGGAAAACCATGCCGTCCGCGAGGGACGAGCGATGAATCGGGGTTACGATGAATCGGGGGTCGGCCCTAGCTAATCGCATGAAATAACAATAAATATTTCTGTAAAATAAGCAATATAAGGGCTTAAAGTGTCCTTTTTATAGTCAAAAACATCCTTTTAAGAAGATACTTCTAAAGAATGGGGATTGGAGTGTGTCAATTGCCGTTGGCGAGAAAGTGTTTACAACAGATGTCCAGCGGCAACTCGCAAGTCAGGCGCGGCAGCGCTTCATAGTTTCAGTTGATGATGGCACGGTTCTGAAAGAACCTCAAATTCCGTACAGTACTGTTTTTGGCGCGAAAAATAGTAGGTTAAGCCATATAAACACCTATTTTTCGGGAATGAAATGGTTGAAAAACAAACCGACTGGAACTGATCTCTTTCAGGGCGGTCCGTGGCTCTTACCGCAGCTTGGCCAGAACTTCCCCGCCGTCTCCAACCACCAGCGGGGTCTGTTTGCGGTTGGAAAGTCGCTGGGCATAATATCTGACCTCTTTTCCCAGGTACTCTCCCATCTCGGAGACGGTGATCTGCTTATCCCTGTTGCTGTCCGCCTCGCCGCCAATCCCCTTAAAAAAGAAATAACTGAAGGTGGAGTGGCGTTTTGCCGGATACCAGGTGGAGACCTGGCCCCTGTCGGCGCTGGCAAAAATCACCGTATTTTTGATAGTTCGTACCGGTTTGGCGTTCTTGAGCATGGCCGGGCTGATATTTTTAAAGAGCAGACCGGCTTCGGAATCCCCTGAAAAGCAGGAGTCTATGACCACGGTCACCTTTTTTGCCGGGAGTTTCTCAAGAACGTTGTAAAAAAGATGCAGATCGTAGCCGTTGTTGGCAATATAGTCAGCCGTCGCATCCACCGGAACAAGATAGGATGTGGAGCCGTTTGGCCCCGGTGCACCATGCCCGGAGTAGTAGATAAAGACCTCGGATTCACCTCGTCGAATATAGTTGTGCAGCATCCCCCTGGGATTGTCTTTGGAGCCAAAGATATTTCGGAAATCACCGCTGCTGATATTTTCCCGATAAATAATATTCTGCTCTTTAAAACCCATAACCTTTTCCAGGTATTTCTTCATCACCCTGGCATCCCGTTCGGCATAGGAAACATCGACGAGCCCCTTGTGCATCCGAGCATAGCGCTGGTTGCCGATAATCACCGCAATGCCGTATGGATTACTGACTGTTCCCCGTGGAATATCAACATCCACATCCACAGAAAGGCGCATATCAGCACTCTTTTCCGGGCCGATGTCAGTGCTGGCCCCGGTAATCCGGGCAAGCCGGTCTTTATAGCTGCCGGAAGAGCGGCGTCCCCTTGAGACCGGTACCGTGGCAGCCTCCGGGACTGCAATGTCGCTGACATCGGCAATAAGGGCGGCAAAAAGCTTGTCATAGGCATCCTTGGCATTTTTTCTGCCGGGATACTGTTCGTGGAGGATTTTGGCTCCCTGGGTGGCTTCTGCCTGTTTCCCGGCTTTATAGGCCAGAAACAGCCCTCTGATCTGTTCGTCAAGGATGGAGTCAAACAGCCCGGCCAGCTCCTTGTTTTCAGGAAATGTTCTGCTGCCTTTTTGTGCAACCTGCAAGGCCTGCTCATAGCGTTTCAGGCCGGAGAGGGTCAGGGCATGGACCCGGACAGCTTCAGGTTCCTGGTTGAGCCTGGCCAGCCCGGCCAATCCTGCTTCTGTTTTACCCGACTCTATTAAGGTCAGATATTGGGAAAGGGTGTTATCAAGGGCCTCCGCGTGCAGCCTGGTGATTGATTTATCCTGCGACCATTTTTTTTCGGCTTGTGTTGCGTGTTGCAGAGCATCCTCATATTTACCGGCGGCAAGCTCTGCCTGTATCAGGGTGAGGTGGGCCTCTTTCATCCGCGGCTGGAGTTGTACCGCCTTTCTGGCATGGGTGATTGCCGCACTGCTTTTCTCTGTTTGCGTCAGTAAGATTGCGGCAAGGTTATTCTGCCATTTGGCGTTATCGGGCTCTTGTTGAAGGGCCTTTTTAAACTGTTTTATGGCCGTAGTAACCTGTCCGTAGGAGTAGTAGGCAATGCCAAGATTGTACTCATACTGTGGATCATCCGGGCATAGCTTTTCTGCCTTGATAAAGAGCTTCAGCCCTTTTTTCTTGTTCCTGGAGAATTCCCTGGCCGCCATCTTGGCCACATCTCTGGCAATTCCGCATGAATCAGCAGCCGTTGCAGGGGTGGCGGGAGGCAGGCAGATAATGCTCAGAGTGACAAGCGGCAGAAAAGAGATTTTGCAAAGCGTTTTATTTTTCACAGTCCGGCCCGATCCAGTAGTTGAGGTTTGTTTCGTTCCAATGTTTTGTTCTTTTTAGCACATCCAGCACTTTTTTCAAATCTCCGCCCCTGATCCCGCAGAATATCTTATTTTCAGGAACCGGCAGAAAAGAAAAATCAAGGGGCTTGCGGCTTGCCACGATTTTAAAGGATTCCTGTGAGGTTCTTTCCTGACTAAGGGGGTAAAGCAGTAACTGTATATCCTGCCTGAAGGCAGGGGGCGGAAAGAGGAAGGTGTCGGTGGGCAGGGGCTGATCCCGCATTTTTGAATTGGGATAGAGCAGGCTTACGCTGTTGTCGGCGGCAAGATTGAGGATGTAGACATGGACGCCGGGGTCGGTGTTGATTGCTATGGATGCCCTGCTGCCGGCAGGGTAACAGGCCGGATTTTTATTCAGCTTTGCGGTAAGGGTTGGCCGGTTATCGGCAGGGGCTGTGATGGAGTCGATTTCCTGATGATAGACATTGCCCTTGACCCGGGCGGCGAGCCGTGACCAGTTGGGAGGTAAATCCTCGGACCAGGCAAGGGTGCCGGCTATGCTCGTATCTTTACGGAGTGCTTTGATCTGCAATGCAATCCGGCGGTTTTTGGTATTGATACGGTACTCGCCCACAACCACAATATCAGCCCCGGAAACATTCCAGATTGCACTTTCCGCCATCCTGGAATCAAAGGTGGAAATATCATCGAGAAGAAACCCCAGGTCTTTTCTGGCTTTCACCGTGAGCCCGGATTTGCCGAGCCCGCTCTCCAGCCTGTCCCGCCAGATATTGCCAAGGGCGGTAATATCTCCCGTTGAGCCGTCATAAATCCAGGACACAGCCACACTTTCATCGACACGCATGGATGCTGCCATTTTTGCCACTGCCTCGTCAAAGGCATAATCATCCATGACCTTCCCTGCGTTATGGGCACAGGAGCTGAGGAGCAATCCCCAGAGCAGAATGGCCAGGTGTTTCAAGGTGAAATATGGTAATCGCATAGACAATGAAAAAATGAATCATCCCTGATGGAAGTCCAACTGTCCAGGGATGATCATATACAATTGAGAAGTAATCCTAAAGGACCAGTAACAATTATAAATACCGCAAGCTACCATATTTTAAGGTGTCTTAGTAGTATTTTACATCCCATGCAATATTGGGACAAATGAGATGGGTTCACAATTTTATTGTGTCGCAGCATCTTTAATGCCTTGAATTATTAGAAAATCGCCTGTAAATTAACAGGTAAACAACCTCTCCGCCCTCGGTGGAGAGGTTGCTTACGACACCGACAATTCTTCATCCTAAAAACTGCTGGAGAGGGTATGTTGAGCCCAGAAATAAAAGCCGATGAAAGCAGCCGTACTCAGAATGTTTACCACCAGTGCCGCAGTGGGAAGGTGCCACAGTACCTTGAACATCAGCGGGTTGATAGGTTTGTATTGATCGGACGCAGGCCCCTTCATTTCTTTTTCTGCCGTTAGCAGTAAAAGGCGAACTTTTTTGCTGATAAAAAAACTGGCCAGGCCAATCAGCGGCATAGCGGTAATCATACCGCTGACAAAGCCAAGCCGTGATGCTTTAAGAACATCGGGGTGATCATTTTTTTCACTCATTGTTTCTCTCCTTTGTATTGATTGAGCTTTAGTGTTTTTTGAGCCAGGCATTGAGTTTTCCGGCCCCTTCCTTCATTTTTTGTTGTGCGGCCTCGGCCTTCTCATTCAGGTGATATTTACTCTCCAGAGCCTGATATTTATTTCCGGTAATCCTGGCGGCTTCCCGGGCAGAGTCTATCACCTGAAAATCAGAATCGAACCTGTGAATGGCATCAGACATTGACCTTCCGGCCTTAACCATGCCCACAATGATGTCACCGCCTGGTAAATATTGCACATCTCCCTGTAGAATCATGCTGGTCACTGCGTCTTCATGAAAATGCAGCTCCGCAACAGACATTCCGTTCATGTCCAGATAAGTGTCCTGAAGAGTCAGTGCTTTCTTGGGATACACCTTCATGCCGCCATTGGTCATGATAAAATGATGTGCAGCCGCAAAGTAACAAAGACCTGCTGCCACCGCCAGGATAAAGAGAAATCCCACCGTCCCACTGCCGGTTTCCCCTTTCTGGCCGATAAAAATTCCGCAACATGTACTCTTTGGTTTCATCCTTTTCTCCTTGTTTCTTAATGAGTAATTCGCACCTTATTTTTGGCTCTACTGATCCTGGTCGAATGAAGGATTTCTTTTTCAAAATATTTTTCATTTTTTTTTGAAAGAAATCTTTCTGTTCGATTATTCGGATACGAGGGCAAAACCGGTAAATGATTTTTATTTAATTTTTTTTTGAAAATCAAACAAGGCGTTCGATAGCTGGAATCAAGGGCAACAACGAACAACAAGTGGAGGAGTGGTAATGAAAAATAAGACCCAGTTCAACGGCATGACCATATTACGGATTGTGTTTTTCTTGAGTGTTTTTGTGGGTTCCCTGGCGGGTCCGGATAATGCCGGCGCAGGGGCGCCGGCCCGTGAGAATGTACCAGCTGTCGATACATTAGCCCAGCTATCAAAAGTGACGGTGACGTTACGAGGCGCTGACCAACAGGGTGTAGTGCAGATTTTTGATTATCTTCTTGGTCGGTTTCCGGGAGTTATGATAAAACAAACAGGTGAATTACACATTATTCCGGAAAATACAACTCAATGTGTAGCAACCTGGCAATTAACCGTACAGGGAACGAATGGACTGAATATTGAATCTGGACTTATTTCAACGATTAATTCCCTTGATTTAGCATCTCACAATGATATATTTTATGAAGCTCCATTCATTATTGTCAAGCAGGATCTTGAAAGAGTAAAACAAATCAAAGGACGAAAAGCTTCGGAATATGATGCTGTTTTTTCGCTGCTTGAAGAAGATTTCGAGCCCTTTGCCGTTGTAAATCAGAACTTCATTCCTCCCTCCGGAAATCCCTGGCTTTCCGTGCCAGGCGCTGGTTTTGAATAACGATAGAAATGGCGTAGTTTACAAAGAAGAACCAAAGGAGAATAGTATGTATTTGAAGAAAATAAAGGGTATCACGCTGATTTTTGCCGCTTTGACAGTGGCTCTGCTCCTGGGCAATATTTCCTCAGTCCTCGCAGCATCCGGTCCCACCCGCATTGTGGTCCTGCCTTTCTACAATGAGGAAGGAGTGGACACTAAAGACGGCGGAGAGGCTACCCTCCATTATCGGCGCATGATGCGATTCATCAACAACCAGCTTGTTCGCCACGACTTTGAAGTCATTAATCCTTTTGCCAGCGATGCTTCCATGCGTGAGTACAATCGGGTTCAGGAAAGAGCACGTGAGGACTCCTCTCTTGCCGGCCTGGAAATGTGCAAAAAATATGGAACCGATGCCGCCTACATCGTCTGGTTGAAAGTCAAACCGCGCAAAACTGCCGATGGCTACTGCAAGGCCTCTGCCCGCCTTGACGGCGAGGGGTATGACTCTGCCGGGCATGATTTGGGAGTAGGTGTTTCCAAGACTTTTAAAGTCACCCGCAGAGAGTGTGACGATGCCATTGCTGAAGTTGAAAAAGAGGTTGGTGATCTGGTTGGCCGCAAACTGACAGCCTGGAGCGGCGGCGGTCGTACGGTCCTGCCGTCAAATACCGCCCCCGTGGCTGCTGCACCGGCCATGACCCAGGCCGCAGCTGTGACTGTTACCCCTCATCCTGCCACCTCAACCGGTGGTGCATTGGCCAGAAATATCAAAAAGCATGAAAGCCTTATCACCGTTCGCCTGGACGGAGCCACGGATTATGAAGTGGTGGAGGCCTTTGGCAAGGTGGTAAATACAGTGACCGGCGTCATTGCCGCCAAGCGGTACAGCTCAAGAATTGTACCGGATAACCCTCAGGCCTCGTATGTGAACTGGCGTCTGACCATTGAAGGAACCGACCCCTTCCGTCTGCAGTCCAACATCCAGAAAATGCTCCATGATATTTCCGACTCGGGCGGCACTGTACAGATCAAAGGTGTGCCGTATCGTTACACCGCTGCTGAAATTGATCTCCTGAAGGGTATCCGCCCCGGCGATGCCACCAGCAGGGAGCTCCAGTTTGTTATGGACCGTGAACTGGTGCGTGACAGTGAGATGGCAGGCCGCCATGATGCCTACGAAGCCAGAAAACAGCAGAAGGGCTTTGAATAGGATTTCATGGCTATGAAACGCTTAACAGAGAGCCGCTTTGTTCTTCTCTTCCTCCTGACGCTATCAATGCTGTTTACCGGCTGCGCATCACAAAATGGTGCGCAGCCATCAGGAGGAGTATTGCAACAAAGTCTCAGCCGATATGACAAATTGGTAAATGTCCGCCTGGATGGCGCAACAGACGCAACGGTGGCCGAGGCCTTCGGCAAGATAGTCAATACCGCCCCCGGGGTGGTGACTGCCAAACGCTATTCAACCAGAATTGTACCTGATGAACCGCAGGCCTGTTTTATCCTCTGGCGGGCAACCATCGAGAATACCGACCCCTTCCGCCTTCAGACCAATATTATGAAGATGGTGGATGATGTTATTGATGCCGGCGGCACACTTACCTTAAAGGGGGTGCCGTACCGCTACACGGCTGCGGAAATTGATATGCTCAAGGGTGTTCGTCCCGCAGATGCAACGAGCAGGGAAATTCAGTTTGTGGTGGATCGGGAACTGGCAAGGGAT
>CAZQKF010000088.1:0-7333 GCA_964593645.1 uncultured Desulfobulbus sp. | reverse complement strand
CGTTTTAAGCCGCGCCGGGATGATGGTTCCTGGTTCGGCCTGCCCGAGGCGACGGTCTGCCGTATCAGCTGGACGGAAAAACAGGAGGTGCAGGGCAGCGGCAGCCTGGACCGGGTTGTCCGCTTTGATCCGCAGACACGAACCCTGGTGGTGGCAGTACGGCTGACCCCGGAAAAGGGGGCATCTGTGCCGCTGGTGCAGGGCATGTTCTGCCGGGTGGATATCAATGGTCGGCCGGTTGATGATGTGTTTGTTCTGCCCCGTCAGGCCGTGACCTTTGAGGGCACGGTCTATGTGGTAAAGGATAAGCGCCTGCATACCCGAAAAGTGGAGACTGCACGGGTTCAGGACGGCAGCGTATTTATCACCGGTGGTCTGGAGAACGGCGAAACCGTTATTGTCACCAGGCTGGATAATCCGCTGGAAAATACCCTGGTTCGGGTCGAGCAGGCCGGAGATATCGACCCATGAAGAAAATCCTGACCGCCTTTGCCGCCAATACGGTCTTTGCAAACATTGTCCTGGTCATGATCTTCATGGGTGGGGCTCTAGCCCTGAGTTCCATGCTGCGGGAGAGTTTTCCCCAGTTTTCCCTGGATATTATCTCCGTCCAGGTAGCCTATCCCGGGGCTGATCCCGAAGAGGTGGAAGAGGGAATAATCCTGAAGATTGAAGAGGCGCTGGAGGCTGTTGAGGGCATTAAGCAGTACACAACCACCTCTTCGGAAAACCTTGGTTCGGCAAGTCTTGAGGTGCAGGAGGGCTACAACATCAGCGAAGTGCTTGATGATGTAAAGTCCAAGATTGATTCCATCTCCACCTTTCCCGTGGATGCAGAAAAACCAGTGGTAACCGAAGTCCTGATTAAGGATTCCGTCATGCTGCTGGCCCTGTCCGGCACGCTGTCGGACAAACAGCTCAAGATCTTTGCCGAGCAGGTTCGGGACGAGGTGCGTCTGCTGCCGGGGATTTCCCAGGTGGAGCTGTTTGGAGCCAGGGATTATGAGATATCCATTGAGGTCTCGGAACAGCAGCTGCGCCGTTACTCCATCACCTTTGATCAGGTAGCGCGTGCGATTCGCAAATCAAGCATTAACCTGCACGGCGGCACCATCCGCACCCAGGGCGAAGAAATCCGGGTGCGCACCGTGGGTCGCAAATATACCGGCGAAGAACTTGCAAATGTGGTGGTGCTGGCCGGTAAGGGTGGGGAACTGATTACCCTGGGCCGCCTGGCAACTATTCGTGACGGGTTTACCGAAGACCCCATCAATGCCGTAATTGACGGAGTACCGGCTATCTTTGTGATGGTGTTTAAGACCACAGAAGAAGATGCCCTCCATATTTCCAATACTGTAACCGACTATCTCCGGGTCAAACAACAGCAGCTGCCCCCGGGCATTAATCTGACCGATTTTTATGATAATACTGAAGCCCTGCGGGCCCGGATTGATCTGCTGACCCGCAACGGTCTCCTGGGCATGGGGCTGGTGTTTTTTCTGCTCTGGCTGTTTATGGATCTGCGCCTGTCATTCTGGGGCGGCATGGGCATCCCGATTTCCCTGGCCGGGGCCCTGTTTATTCTCTGGACAATGGGGGCCACCATCAACATGGTCTCCCTGTTCGGGTTTATCATGGTGCTGGGTATTGTGGTGGATGATGCCATTGTGGTGGGGGAGTCCATTTATGTACATCGTCAGAATGGTGAACCACCACTGAAAGCAGCTGTAGAAGGGGTAAGTGAGGTGGCTATGCCGGTTGTAGCTGCTGTAATCACCACGGTGGTGGCCTTTATTCCCCTTGCCTATGTGGGCGGGATTATGGGCAAGTTTATTGCCATTCTGCCCACAGTGGTAATCTCCTGTCTGCTGATCTCGCTTGTTGAGTGTCTGCTCCTGCTGCCCGCTCATCTCAGTCATCTGCCTGATCTCAACCGCCGTGCTCCTGAGCGAAACCCGGTCAGCCGGTTCTTGTCGAGCTGCCAGCAGTTCATGCAGAGCGGACTTGACCGGTTTGTTGAATACCGTTACATGCCCTTTCTGGATCGGGTGCTCAACTGGCGCTATGTCTCGCTGGCCATTGCCCTGACCACTTTGATGCTGACGCTGGGGCTGGTTAAGGGAGGGCTGGTCAAGTTCCAGGTTTTTCCCAAGATTGACGGCTTTGTGATCACCTCCACCGTGGAGTTTCCCGAGGGTACGCCGGCAGATGTTACAGAGAAGGCCTTGCAGAAGATTGAGCAGGGATTTATGCGGGTGGCAGAGCGGATGCCGACGGCCAGCGGTGAGCCGATGATTAAGAAGCGGCTGACTCTGGTCGGCCAGACCCTGAGTGACAAGATGGGGCGCAAGGGCCCAAACCTGGGCTCTGTTCAGTTTATCCTGCTGGAATCGGAAAAACGGGGTATCCACTCCAACGATTTGCTGGTGGAGTGGGAAAAGGAGATTGGCTCCATTGCCGGGGCACGTGCCCTGACCTTTGAAGGACTGTCTGCCGGGCCGGGTGGGGCTGAGATTGAGGTGTGGCTGCAGGGCAATAATATGAAGGATATTCTTGCCGCAGCCGACAGCGTCCAGGAAAAGCTGCGTACTTTTGACGGGGTCATTCAAATCCGTTCTGATTTTGCCGCCGGTAAAAATGAACTGCGTCTGAGCTTAAAACCTGAGGCCCGCGGCCTGGGCCTGACTGTTGATGATCTGGCCCGGCAGGTCAATGCAGGTTTTTACGGGCAGGAGGCCTTTCGCATCCAGCGGGGACGTGATGATATCCGGGTCAAGGTACGGTATACCAAGGAAGAACGGGCCAGCCTGGCAGACTTTGAGCATATGCGGATTCGCACCCCGTCAGGTCAGGAGGTTCCCCTGTTCTCGGTGGCAGATGTTGAGTCCGGGCCCGGCTATTCCACGATTATCCGGACAGATGGGCTCCGGAGGGTGGCGGTAACAGCTGATGTTGATCCCAAACGGGCAAATTCGCAGGAGGTCTTTGCCGAACTCTCCAAGGGATTTTTTAAGGAGCTTGAGCATCGTTATCCGGGCCTGCATATCTCCATGCAGGGTGCAAAGAAGAATATGCGGGAGTCCTTTTCCAGCCTGAAGGTGACCTTTCCACTGGCGGTTCTCGGTATTTTTGTCATCGTGGCAACAATTTTCAAATCCTATGTGCAGCCGCTGGTGATTCTGTTTACGATTCCGTTTGGCATTATCGGTGCCATTATCGGCCATCTGCTGCTGGGCTATACCCTGTCCATGATGTCCATGTTCGGGATGGTGGCTCTGACCGGGGTGGTGGTGAATGACGCCATTGTCTTGATTGAGCGGATTAATGAAAATCTGGCCGAGGGTATGGGATTTTTTGAAGCAATCAAAAAAGGCGGGGCCCGCAGGTTCCGGGCTATCCTGCTCACCTCGCTGTCCACGGTTGGCGGTTTAGCGCCGCTTATTTTAGAGACGGACATGCAGGCCCGGTTTCTTATTCCCATGGCCCTGTCCCTGGCTGCCGGTGTAACCTTTGCCACTGTGTTAACCCTGGTATTGATCCCCAGCCTGCTCGTTATTGTCAATGATCTGCGCAGGCAGATTGTCCGTCTGCGCACAGGCATCCGTCCCAGTCGGGAGAGCGTTGAACCGGCAGTCTCCCGTCGGGTGGATCGAATGGTGTAAGAAACGGTTTACGGTGAACGTTTGAGAATGTAAGGTTTGGAGACGTGGTACGGATATCGATTTGTCGTCCCTTTTTGGTGTGCTAAATTGGAGTAAGTGATGAGACAGCTTTTATTTTTACTGCTGCTGGGGATTGTACTGGTTCCTCCTGCCTGGTGTCAGCAGGAAACGGAATATTCCGGCCCGGATTTTTCCGGTATCGAGGTGCTGAATCTGGAGACTGCCCAGCGGATATCCCTGGAGGCAAATCCAGGAATTGCCGCCGCCTTTGCCCGGGTTGAACAGGCCAGAGCCCGGGTCAAGCAGGCTGTGGCCGCCTGGTGGCCGAGTGTAGACGCAAGCGGTCAGGCCTCGCGCACCCATCGCTCTGATGTTGCCTATGCAGCGGTCCAGTATTACAGTTCGTTGCCCGGCCAGTCAAGTGACCGGAATTATGACAGCAGTTCGGCAAGTCTGCAGGCCACCTGGGTATTGTTTAACGGGTTTTATCGTTCCTTTCAACAGGAGCAGGCAGAGTACGGAGCAAAATCATCGGAGGCTGCCCGTCGGGACAGCCGGCGCCTGCTGGTCTCTGCGGTGGCCGAGGCCTATCTTAATGCCCAGTTAACCCAGACCAACGTCAAAATTGCCGAGGCAGACAAGAAGTTTTATACAAAGCAACTTCTTGATGCCAATAACCGCTATGAAGTGGGAACTGGATCCTGGGGTGATGTCTTAAATATTAAGGTGCAGCTGAATTCGGCTAAAACAAGTTCTCTACTCGGTAAGCGCCAGTATGAGGCTGCCAAGTACGGCCTGGCGGCATTACTCGGTGTACCTGATGCTGTTTTCCCTGAGAATATTCGTCTGGCAGAACTGGACAAGGACTTCAAGCCCGCAGCAGACGAAGGTGAAGAGGCGAGGCAGCTGATAGATGAGGCCCTGGCTGCCCGGCCTGATCTGCATAAACTTGCCATGCAGGCCCGGGAGGCAGAGGCGGCAACCGGTAAGGCCAAGGCCCCGTTCTGGCCCAGGGTACAGGTGGCCGGTACCTTAAACGGCACAAATCAGGGGGAATATACCTTAACCGGCGAAGATTTCGGCAATTCAATTTCTGTGAATGTGGCCTGGAACCTGTTTTCAGGCGGTGCGGATCGGGCACGACTGTTTGAAGCACGGCAGAAGAGGCGTGAAGTCTCGTACAGTATGGCTGACCTGCGCAATAAGGTTGCCTCAGAGGTTCGCCAGGATATTGCCCTGCTGACTGCGGCCCGGGAACAGGTTCTCCTGCAACGCGACAGTGTCGAATTGGTTGAGGAAAACAGAAAACTTGCCGAGAGTGAATATGAGGCCGGATCAGCCTCGCTTGTCCGGCTTAATGAAGCCCAGCGCGACCTGACCACCACTTACGGTCGTCTGGCCCAGGCCCTGGTCGGCTACCATCTGGCCCGGCAGCGACTGCTGGCCGCCACCGGACAAAATCTTCTGCCCTTTGCTGATGTACCGGCAGAGGATCCGTATGAGGTTACTGATTAAGTTGCTGGAAGTATTCGTCGTTGATTTCAGGAATTTCGTAATTTTTAAAGACCACAATCCCTTTTTTGTTGGCAATCAGAACCGTGGGGACACCCTGCACACCATACTGGCGGGGAATGATGCCCTTTTTATCAAAGATGACCGGATAGGTGATGCCGGTTTTATCCATGAACCGGCGTGCCTTGCCCTCTGAGTCATTGTAGCCGACATTAATACCGATAAATTCCATACCCTGACTTCTGTATTTCTTGACCAGCGCGTTGACCTTGGGAACTTCACTCTTGCAGTTGGGACACCAGGATGCCCAGAAGATGAGCATAACCGGTTTTTTGCCGATGATACCAGCTGAGTTAACGGTTTTGCCATCCATATCCTTGCCGGTAAAGGGAAGGAGTCTGTCGCCCTGATTCAGGGCCATTGCAGAAACCGGCAGCAGCAGGAGCAGCGCCGCGGTCAGCAGGACAGAGTGTAATCTGTTCATTGGTGTATTCTCCGTTTGAGTAGGGTAATTCGCACTGTGGTGCGAAAACATGGCAATTATTACCTGTACGAGTTTATCATATTTAACTGTAGCCTGTTATACAAACATCATTCCGGCTTTAACCAGGAAATATTCAGCCAGAATAATCATGAGCACGCCCATTGATTTTTTGACAATCACCATCCAGTTTCCCGAGCGGGGGATGGAGGCCAGTACACCGGAAAAGGTGCCCACGACCAGCAGAATTGCTCCCATGCCAAAGGCAAAGACAAAGAGCAGTGCTCCGCCCAGGATCATATCATGGGTCGAGGCCACATAAGCCAGCAGCATGCCGAGTACGGGCGCAGTACAGGGCCCTGCCACAAAACCGGACAGGATACCGACTAAAAAGGCACCGGGTGCACCCTTGATCTTTGAAGAAAATTTCGGTGCAATCGTGGGCAGGTGAAATGCATCCAGCATGGCAATGCCCAGCAGCAGGATGATATTACCGATGATCAGAAAGGTCCAGGGACTGGTATTGATGGTGCCGAAAAACCGGCCGGTTGCCGCAGCAAAGACGCCCAGTGCGGCATAGGTCATGGCCATCCCGGCAACATAACAAAGCGAGAGCAGAAAGCCGCGCATTTTGGAGCCGCCCACATTGGAATTGCCGATAACACCTGCAGTAATGGGAATCATCGGATACACACAGGGCGTCAGGCTGGCAAGCAGGCCCCCACCATAGGCGGCAGCAAAGGAGAGCAGCAGAGAGGTGTGCAGGTAACTCTCCAGCTGGCTGAGAAAATGTTCCATTATATGTACTCTTGTCCGTCAGTCAATATTTTTAAGATTGAGAATTTATATTCATACCATGTTGTGGCAGAAAGTAAAAGAAAATGAGCAGAGCAGGTCCAAAAGAAGAGACATGGGCTGTTTGCATCCGTCAGGAGCAGGAGCTTCAACATAAAGCTCTCCAAAGCTTCCAAGATCAGGAAAAGCTGCCGATTGCCGGCCGAACAACAGGGGAAGATCGGCGGCAGTTGACAGGTGCTTGATGGGACGGGCAGATGTTAGAACTTGTAGGTTACTGCAATAGAGGCAACCGGATAGTATTCATATTTATCTAATTCATCTTCAATAGCTTTGCGCTCCTCTTCCAGTAGTCTTTTGCCCAGTTCGGTGTTGCCGAGGCCCCATGGATCGTTAAGCGTGAGCTCTGATACCGTGGGTGACCCCTGAAACATAACCCCCAGATCAAAATCAACCCCCCAGCCGGGGCCGTCCTGATTCGTTGACCAGCCGATGCCGAGGTAGGGAGCAAAGGTGTTAAACTCAACAGACCCTTTGACGGCTAGCTGGTCAGCCAGGAAGGCAAGATCTTTGTATTCAGACGGGATCAAATCTTTGCGATAGTTTCCACTCACGTCAACCGTATTGTTGTTGATATAGGCACCGCCGGTCAGCCGGAAGGAGTTGGCAAACGGATGAAGATCCAGCAACAGGTCACCGTTAAAAAATTCCGGTTCAAAGTTATAATCAACATTAGAGATCGTGCTGTCAAAATCAAACTTGATGTAGTTGACTCCGGCCCGGAAACCGACATAGTTGGAAAGATCAACACCTGCTTCAAGGCCAATGCCGAGCGTGCCGCCTTTGACACCGATGGTAACCTCTCCGGGTTCTGCAGCGTACC
>CAZQKF010000087.1:0-7338 GCA_964593645.1 uncultured Desulfobulbus sp. | reverse complement strand
TTATCAACGGCAAATCACGGGGCATTGACGGCAGCAGCGGCTTTACCGACAGAGAGCTTGGCCTGTTGCGCGCTGATACGCTCAGACAGATTGTGCTCCAGTACCGGCCCCGGGTTGTGCTGGCAGACCATACCCCCCAGGGTAAACATAGAGAGCTGCTACCGGCCCTTGAGGCAACAGCTGATACGCACACCCAATGGGTACTTGGTGTGCGCGGCATAGTCGGCGCAGTTCCCCAGGCCGGATCTGAGCTTGCCAGGCAGCTTTTTAAAAAATATTACACGCAACTGCTCTGGTATGGCGACAGTACAGTACTGTCCACAGCCCAGCTGGAGTTACTTGCCGAGCAGTACGTTTGTATACCACAGGAATGCGGCTATGTTTCCAGACTGCAGGAAATTACCGTCCTTACGCATAAACAAAAGTATGAGAAGAGCATAGCAGGTACCATTGCCATCCCCTGGCAGGGTGAGTACAGCCGCAACGTCCTGAGCTGCATTGCCGGTGCCTTAAAAAATATTGAACCTTCATACGGAGAGTGGCAGATCTTTACCGACCTCGATCCGGAGCAGGATGCAGGCCTCATCTCCGCCTTGCAAAAACTCCCCCACTGTCATCTGCAGTCGCCCGGCCCTTCTTATATCGACGCTCTGCTCACCTCGCAAACCGCCCTCATCTACGGCGGCTACAACAGTCTTACCGATATTCTGGCAACCGGCCTGCCTGCAGTCGTCCTGCTGCGGGGGATGCAGGATAATGAACAGCAGCAGCATCTTGATTTGCTCCGGCAATCCTCGGACAGGCAATTACTCTGTTTTGCTGAACAAGATATCACAGAGCAGTCTGTAGAATCGGCACTGCGACAACAAATACAGCTGCCGAAGTTACAGTCAAAAATAAATCTGCAGGGTGCCAAACAGAGTGCCCGACAGCTTGCTCAGTTCAGCAAAAAATAAATAATTTCTCCCTCCGGCACAATTTCTTCAAAAGTGCCATAGAATATCCTGTTGTCACAACGTATCCTGAAAATTGAAAATGAAAGTTTTTATTTCATATAATATTCCATAGTTGTGCCACATTCTTAATCCTTCAAATAAATTTATTTCAAAACCTTCTTGACTAAAAAGACACGTTGTGACATCCTTCATTGTAGTAGGATTAAATATCAATTCGATTAACCATAATCCCATACTATTTGTCATATTCTTGATGATAACTTTTTTTAGATCAATTCAAATCTAGAAAAAGCAGTATTGATTTTTGCTTAAAAGCAAACCGTTTCCCTGTCGGGCCGTTTTGTCATTTTCAAAGTTTCACAAGGAGGAATAATGCCCATCTTAAGTTACCTTGTACTGCCCCGGGATGGCGCTATGGATCAGCTCTGTGCCGATCTGTCAACTATGGAATATTGCGAAATTATTCCCGCTGACAATCAGGAGGTAGTGGTTCTTGTGACCGATACTCCTGATGATAAAGTAGAAAAAAATCTTCAGGAATCACTGAAAAAACTCCCTTCATTACACTCAATAAGCATGACCTTTGGCCATAATGCTGAATAATAAACAGGATACGAGGAATAAGGATACCATGAAGCTAAACAGAAGATCATTCATCAAGTCTGCAGCTGCCGGCAGTGCTATTGCAGCGGCTGGGTCAATTTTTCCTGGAATCAGCTTTGCCGACTGGCAGAAACAGGAAGGTGCCTCCGGGCAGCTTACCTGGAAAAAAGCCCCCTGCCGTTTCTGTGGAACAGGCTGCGGTGTCCTGGTTGGTGTTTCCGGCGACCGGGCCGTTGCAGTCAAGGGTGATCCAAACTGCAGCGTCAACAAGGGATTGTGCTGCGTCAAAGGATTTCATGTTGTGCAGGCCCTGTACGGTAAGGACAGGCTCCGTACTGCCCAGATCCGCAAGGGTGACAAGATGGTTGACGTGCCCATTTCCGAGGCTCTTGACCTGATCGCCTCCAAGATTAAAGAGACCATGGCCAAACACGGTAAGGATTCAGTGGCTATGTATGGTTCCGGCCAGTGGACCATCCCGGACGGGTACGTGGCTTCCAAACTGTTCAAGGGCTGCCTGGGTACCAACAATGTTGAGGCCAATGCCCGACTGTGTATGGCCAGCGCCGTTACCGGCTTTATGACCTCTTTTGGTATTGATGAGCCCATGGGCTGTTACGAGGATATCGAGCACGCTGATGTCTTTGTCACCTGGGGCAATAATATGGCGGAGATGCATCCGGTTCTCTTTTCCCGAATGCTGGCCAGTCGTAAGCGTCGCGGCAATGTTACCATCATTGACCTAGCCACCCGCTCCACCCGCTCCAGCCAGGCATCTGATAAGTCCATCCTCTTCAAGCCTAATACCGACCTGGCGGTTGCCAATGCCATCTGTTACGAGATTATCCGCAACGACTGGGTTAACTGGGATTTTGTCCACAAGCACACCACCTTTCATAAGGGCAAAACCAATATCGGCTACGGCACTGAGGATCATTTCAAGTTTAAAGATGAACCCCAGGACATAACCTTTGAAGAGTACAAAGAATTTCTCAGTGATTATACCCCGGAAAAAGTTGAAAGAATTTCCGGCGTCTCAGCCATGGATATTAAATATCTGGCCTCCCTGTACGGCGACCCGACCAAAAAATGTACATCCTTCTGGTGCATGGGTATGAATCAGCATGTACGTGGTACCTGGATTAACAATCTGGTCTACAACATCCATCTGCTCACCGGGAAAATTTCCACGCCGGGCAACAGTCCCTTCTCGCTGACCGGCCAGCCCAGTGCCTGCGGCACAGTTCGCGAGGTCGGCACCCTGACCCATAAGCTTCCTCATGGCGTGGTCATGAAGGAAAAACACCGGAAGCTGGCAGCCGAGATCTGGGATGTACCGCTGGAAAACATTGACCCCAAACCCACCTATCACACCGTGGAGATGTTCCGGGCCCTGGATCGCGGCGATATCCGCTTCATGTGGATCCAGGTCACCAACCCGATGATCACCATGCCCAACCTGAACCGCTACCGGGACGGAGCCTTAAAGGAAGACCGCTTTGTCGTGGTTTCAGACGTATACCCGACCCCGACAACAGATGTGGCCGATGTTATTCTGCCCGCTGCAATGTGGGTTGAGCAGGAAGGTATGTTCGGCAACTCCGAACGACGTACCCAGCATTTTGAACAAATCGTTCCCGGACCGGGCGATGCAATGTCTGATACCTGGCAGATCATCGAAGTTGCCCGCAGACTGGGCTTTGAAAAGCAATTTCCCTGGAACGAGGATGAGTACATCGGCAAGATCTGGGAAGAATACCGCCGCTTTCACGACAGTCCCAAACATAATATGGCACCCTATACGGTGCTGCAGAAACGTTCCGGCGTACAGTGGCCCTTTGTCAACGGTAAGGAAACCCGCTGGCGCTTCAATGCCAAATATGATCCGGCCTGTAAACCGGGAAGTGATTTTGACTTTTACGGTAAAAAAGACGGCAAGGCCTGGATCTGGGCCCGTCCCTACGAGCCTGCTGCCGAGTCACCTGATAATGAATATAACTTCTGGCTCAACACCGGCCGGGTTATCGAACATTGGCATACCGGCACCATGACCCGCAGGGTACCGGTTCTGCACCGTGCCGTTCCCGAATCCTATGTAGAGATTAATCCCGAAGATGCAATGAACCTGGGCGTGGTTAACGGTGAGTGGGTCAAAATCATTTCCCGACGCGGCTCCGTGACCATGAAGGCCTCCATCAACGGCCGTGGTGTACCGCCGCGCGGCATGGTCTTTGTGCCGTTTTTTGACGAGAGCTACAAGATCAACGAGGTCACTCTGGATGCTTTCTGCCCCATCTCCAAGCAGCCGGATTATAAAAAGTGTGCTGTTCGCCTGGAGAAAGCATGATGAAGAAAACAGATAAGATACTCGGCAGTCTGGCTGCAGGTTTTGCCGTCGTCTGCTTATCTTGGACAGTTATATCTATGCCCGTACAGGCAGCTCCTGGAATTACCGAGGGATTTGATCAGGGCGGCGACAAGATATTTAAGCGTTATGATGACACACCACTAGCCGCTATGACCGGAACAGACGGAACCAGGACATTAAATACCTTTTACGCTCGTCGGCAGTATCCGGGTTCTCCCCCAACGATTCCGCATAGTGTACCGAAAGCTTTTTCAGGAGATACGACCAAATGTATCTCCTGCCATGAGCGCGGAGGCTATAATGCTGAGCTTGATGCCTATGTACCAGTGACCCCGCACCCGCAAAATGAAAACTGTTTCCAGTGCCATGTGCCCATAACCACAAAAAAATTATTTGTCGAGACCACCTGGGAATCTATTGATCCGCCAAAGCTCGGCCGATCAATGCTGGGCGGTTCACCGCCGCCGATTCCTCACAGCCTGCAGTTTCGTGAAGACTGCATTGCCTGTCATACAGGTCCCGGGGCCGTAGCCGAGATCAGGGTGGAACATGGCTCACGCGGCAACTGCCGGCAGTGTCACGTTCCGCAAACGGCCACCGGCGTGTTTGAACGAAACAACTAAGGGGTACAACAGCTATGAGCAAATTACCTTATATTGCCGGCTTGTTCGCTGGAGCACTGGCAACGGTAATCCTGATTAATCATGCTGCGCTGGCCTCAGGAGCACCTGGCTCTGAATCGGTTACCGACCGAATCAGCCACGCAACTGAACCATATGACAGTATGAGTATAACAACTGCCTATCCTTTGACGGATAAAACCGTTCAGGCAAAAGAAAAATACCAGGGCGGCAGTTTCAAGGTGCTGGCCCGCAAAGATAAGATCAGCCGCTTTCGTTGCAGTGTCTGTCATAATGATAAGCCGATCGAGGTAAAAGACGCTTTTCAGTTCACCCACAGTGACATTCAGTTAAATCATGGCCTGGGGACAAACCAGCTGACCTGTAATGAATGTCATTCCATTGAAAAACGTGATTTTCTGGTGGATAAGGAAGGGGGAAAAATTGACTTTGACCACAGCTACCAGTTATGCGGAAAATGCCATTTCCGGCAAAAACGTGACTGGCTTGGCGGTGCCCACGGCAAAAGAGAGACATACTGGGCTGGAGAACGGGTGGTGAGAAACTGTACCACCTGTCACAACCCTCACTCCCCTGCTTTTCCAACAAAAATGCCGGCAACATATTCTCTGCCGTTGGATGAATAGGGGAAATCATGGATTCCAAGAAAACAAAAGAAGGTCGAATGCAGCCAGAAGAGATGCCGGAGGAGAAGAAAAGCTCTCGCCGCGATTTTATGAAAAAGCTGTCCATTACTGCGGCTGCCGGTTCGGCCAGCCTTGTAATCGGCGGCTGCGGCAGTTCTCCCACAACCGAAAAAATGGGTTTGAAATGGCAAGAATACTTCAAAGAACATTACCGCCTGATGACCCAGGAAGAAAAGGAAGCCACCGTAACCCGACTGGAGCGGCTTGCCAAACTGGAGCGGGGTATTGATGTACAGATCTCCGACCAGGCAGCCCATGAAAATGTGCTTTACGGCTATGCCTTTAATATCTCCCGCTGTAAGGGGTACATGGACTGTGTTGAAGCCTGCGTAAAAGAAAACAATCTGGATCGCAAAGCCAAAACCCAGTATGTCCGTATCTTTGAAATGGATCCGGGCCAGCTTGATCCCACTGCAGGTGATGGCCAGTACCATCACGAGGTGCCGGTGGACAATAAGTTTTATATGGGCGTCCAATGTTTTCACTGCGAGAACGCACCCTGTATCAAGGCCTGTCCGACCAAAGCCACCTGGCGCGAGCCCGACGGCATTGTCGTTGTGGATTACGACTGGTGCATCGGGTGCCGTTACTGCCTGGCAGCCTGTCCCTACTGGGGCCGCCGCTTTAACTGGGGTGATCCTGAGGTTCCCAAGGAAGAGATCAATCTGAAACAGCATTATCTTGGTAACCGGATGCGGATGAAAGGGGTTATGGAAAAATGTACTTTTTGTGTGCAACGCACCCGCCAAGGCAAGCTGCCCGCCTGTGCTGACGCCTGCCCGACTGGTTCCAGGGTGTTTGGTAATCTCCTTGACCCGAACAGCGAAATCCGGTTTGTCCTGAAAAACAAGAAGGTATTTCGGTTCAAGGAAGATCTGGGTACGGAGCCGAAGTTCTGGTATTTCATGGATTAAAGGCGCCTGGAATACACAGGGTCAATACGAGAAGGGAAAAATAATGACTACCACCTCCGAAAAAGGATTCAAAACTTTTATCGCAGACTGCGCCCGCTGGGCTCTGACCGGCGGTATAGGGTACAAAATATACCTCATCATCCTGCTCGGCCTTATTGGTACCGGTATGTATGCCTACAGCCGGCAGTTTCAATACGGGCTTATTATCACCGGCATGAGCGATATCGTCAGCTGGGGCCTGTATATTTCCAACTTTACTTTTTTTGTCGGCGTGGCTGCAGCAGCGGTCATGCTGATCCTACCTGCGTATATTCTCAAAGATAAAGATCTGCACAAGGTCGTTATTATCGGCGAGGGTGTGGCCGTCGGTGCTCTGGTGATGTGCCTGCTCTTTATCACTGTGGATATGGGCGGACCGCTCAAGGTCTGGCACATGATTCCAGGAATTGGTCAGTTTAACTGGCCCTCGTCCATCCTTACCTGGGATATGCTGGTCTTAAACGGCTACCTCGCCTTGAACGCTCTGGTGCCGCTTTACATCCTCTACTGTAACTATCATGGCCGCAACCCTGTGGGGTGGAAGTATAAACCCTTTGTTTTTCTCTCCATCTTCTGGGCTGTTTCCATCCATATGACCACTGCATTCCTGTATCAGGGACTGCCTGCCAGGCCGTTCTGGAACAACCCGCTGCTTGGCCCCCGCTTCCTGGCCTCAGCCTTTGCCGCTGGTCCTGCTGTGATCATGATGGTGCTGATAGTTATTAAGGAACGAACCAGTTACCCCATTGACACCACTATCTTCCAGAAGCTGAAACGAATTATTGTGGCATCGGCGATCATCAACCTTGTCATGCTGTTCTCAGAGATTTTTAAAGAGTTCTACACCTTTACCCATCACAGTCTGTCGGCCCAGTACCTTTTTTTCGGACTTGAGGGACACGACTCCCTTGTTCCCTGGATCTGGACGGCCATTGGTCTCAATATACTCGGCACCCTTCTCTTTGCCTTTGATCCTTCAAAGTGCAACCCTAAATACCTGATGGTGGCGGCCATCAGCCTGTTTACCGGTATCTGGATTGAAAAAGGGTTTGGCCTCATTATCCCCGGTTTTGTTCCATCACCTCTGGGCGAGGTTGTTGATTACACCCCCAGTATTCTGGAAATAATGGT
>CAZQKF010000086.1:0-7411 GCA_964593645.1 uncultured Desulfobulbus sp. | reverse complement strand
TCCGGTTTCAGGCGGCTGTCAGCCGGGCAGAATATGAACTGCTCAAACTGCGCGGCCAGTGCGCGGCGGATCTTGTAGACGCCCTTGCCATTATTGATTCGCATGTGCTGATGCTTCGGGACAAGGTGATACTTGACCGTACTGTGGCATTGATCCGCCGGGAAAAGATAAATGCCGAGTGGGCGCTCTCTCAGACACTTAAGCTGATTAAGGAAAAGTTTAACACGATTGAAGATGCCTATATCAGGGAGCGTTTTGCAGATATTGAATACGTTGCCGGCCGGGTATTTGTCCAGTTGGCAGGAGAGCAGCAGGAGCTGCTTGCGAAATCGGCGGGGCAGGTAATTGTGGTCAGTGATGATTTTTCTCCTGAGGATACCATCCGCATGCAGTCGGATAACGTGCTGGGGTTTCTCACGGATAAAGGTGGAGTTACCTCGCATACGGCCATTGTTGCCCGTTCTTTGGGACTGCCCGCGGTTGTGGGCCTTGAAAAGGTGACCGCTCTCTGCAGTACCGGCGATACCGTCATTCTCGATGGCTTTTCCGGCCGGGTGTATCTAGCACCTACCAGAGATCTGCAGCATCAGTACCTGGAGTATGACCGCCAGCATCGCGACTTCAGCAAAGAGCTTGCCGGGTACATTCATCTATCCTCGGAAACCATTGACGGTTTGCGGGTTCGGCTGTCAGCTAATATTGAAATGCCCGATGAGCTGCAGACCGTGTATAAATATGGAGCCGAGGGTATTGGGCTGTTTCGTTCTGAATTTGATTTTTTCCAGCAGGAGCAGGCTCCGGATGAAGAGACACTTTTTACCACCTACCGGGATCTGCTGACCGGCATGGCACCGGAGCCGGTGACCATTCGAACGCTGGATGTAGGTGGGGATAAGTTTGCCGCCCAGCTGCCGGATAATATCCTGCGTCTTGATTCTGAGCAGAATCCGGCCCTGGGTCTACGTTCCATCCGATATTTTCTGCGTGACCCGGCACTGCTGACCATGCAGCTGCGGGCCATGTTGCGGGCCTCTACCTATGGTCGACTGCGTATCCTGCTTCCCATGATCTCCTCGCTCAGTGAACTGCAGCGGATCCAATCAATGCTCAGTGAGATCCGAGAGGATCTTTACCGGGAAGAAATTTCCTTTGATCCCGGTGTAGCAGTGGGGATTATGATTGAGGTACCCAGTGCGGTAATGATGGCCGATGCCCTGGCAGCGGAGGTGGACTTCTTCAGCATCGGCACCAATGATCTCATTCAGTATTCGCTGGCCATTGACCGGGGCAACGAGTTTGTCGCCCATATGTATGAGCCCCTCCACCCTGCAGTGCTGCGAATGATCAGCCAGACGGTTGAGGCAGCCCACAACCAGGGGATAGAGGTTGGTCTGTGTGGTGAAATGGCCGGTGATGTGGTATCGGCTTCGGTGCTGCTCGGCCTTGGCCTTGATGAACTCTCCATGCGGCCGTCCTCTATTCCCTATGTCAAACGGCTGCTGCGCCATTCCAGTTCCAGGCAGTTGGTCGATCTTGGCCGCAAGGTGCTGCAATGTGGTGACGGCGGCGAGGTGCGTAATCTGCTCACCAGCTATCTGCCCCGCTATTACCCCGAGGAGTTTGGTGAGCGATGAACGAACGTGATCTCGTAGAACAGATTCGCCGGCTTGCCGGGGCTGGTACTGCAGATCTTGTGCAGGGAATTGGTGACGACTGTGCCGTGGTTCAAAAAAACGCGGAAACTGTCTGGCTGCTCACCATGGACACCCTGATTGAATCTATTCATTTTGACTGCTCTTGGCATCCCCCGGAAAAACTTGGCCGCAAGGCGGTATCAGTGAATGTCAGTGATATTGCGGCCATGGGCGGCAAACCGGTGTTTGTTTTACTCTCCCTTGGCCTGCCTGCAGGTTTTGACGAGCAGTGGCTGAGCTCATTTAATAAGGGGTTTGCGGCAGCCTGCCGAGAATACGGTTGTCTGCTGATCGGCGGAGATACGGTCTGTAGTCCGGAGCGGGTGGCGTTGACCATTACCGTTATAGGCGAAACAGCTCGGCAGCAGGTTATCTATCGCCATGGAGCCGGCGTCGGAAATACAATATGGGTCAGCGGCCCGCTGGGAAGTGCAGCGGCTGGTCTTGATCTGTACCGCTCGGGCAACGGGGTAGATGATCCGGATCTACAGCCCCTGCTGGAGGCGCATACCAATCCCCGGGCCAGGGTACAACTTGCGGATCTGCTTGGCCATAGCGGTCTGGTGCACTCCATGATGGATCTCTCAGACGGTCTGGCAACAGATCTGTCCCATCTCTGTACCCGGAGTAAGGTAGGGGCACGGATTTGGCAGAATCGACTTCCCGGTCATAAGGCCTTGCCTGCAGCAGCTGATCTGCTCAATCACGATCCTCTTGACTGGATGATCGCCGGTGGTGAAGATTACGAGTTACTGTTTACCGCAAGTCCAGAGAATAGCAGTGCATTATTTGAGAAAACCGCAGAGAAGAATTTTTCCTTGTACTGCATTGGAATCATTACGGTCGGGCAGGGCATTACTTTAGTTCGGGAACAGAGCCGCACGGGTGAAACTACTGAACAGAATATTTCCTACAAGGGGTATGACCATTTCACTCACATTGACCCAGAGGGATATGGGGGGACTGGTGTCTGATCACGACCTTGAGGAATTCTTTTTTCTGGGCGGAGTTGAACGCTGTAGGCAATTCACTGGCTGGAAATACATGCGATATAAGAGAGTGTTGCAGGGTAAAGGCTGTTTTCGGGTTCTGTTTCAATGTTTTAACTGCAAGTTTCAAATCCGGAAACGCTGCCGGTTGTGTCATAAACAATGTCATACCTTTTTTTGAAATCCGACTGATTCCTCTGCGATATATTAATACCAAAATCCGCGCCCAGGGCCAGGCTGAGCTGAATATTCCGATCCTGCCTGGCAAGAGCACCTATGCGAAAATTTTTACCCGTTGCAGCACGATGGGTAGTAAGGGCTGCAACAATAAGTATCCCCAGTCGTCCTGGGCCAAGAACGACCACTTCGTCTCCATCCTGTGGCGAAGATGCTGTTATTGCCTGTAATGCGGCGGCAAATGGTTCGACTAGTACACCGGTCAGTTCGTCCAGCCCCTGGAGTGAGATGATTGAACTTTTCGGAGCTAAGATATAGGGGGCAAAACCTCCCGGCAGTCGATCAATACCAAGGACCATGCTCCCCGGGTTGTGAGTGGCGAGTTGTTCCCGGCAAAAGATATCCTGCAACTCTTCACCACGAGTCTTTGCACTGTCATTTATTTCAACGGCAAAGAGTTCCGTGCTGTCCAGGCGCTGGACGACTATTTCATGACCTGTAACCTGGGGCAGTGCAAAGGGAAGAAAACGCCGGTAAATATCAGTAGAGCATATTCCGCATGACAGTGTCTGTAACAGTTCATATCCCGGGCCGAGTTGTAACAGTGTATGGTCATTTCTCAGAACAACCTAACCCGTATTGTCGCCTTTAATGCAGAAATCGGCAGAAATAAAGGTGTCATCAGCCGTATATTCCAGAGCTTGAAAAGAGATTTCCATGGTATTTGCCTTATATCGGTTGCAGAGTGTGGGGCATTGTCAAAACATTGCAGAACGAGGAAAGACAAAAAAAGTTTCCTCGTGTATACTATACTAGTCAAATGATCGGCTGAATTTTGTGGTTGAGTAGGAGGCGTATCCCATGTTGTTGAATTCTCTGTTTAAACATTGGTCCTATCGTCTTTTTGCCCCGGGTGTGATGCTGCGTCAGACCTATGATGCCTTCAAAACGCTACTGGAGCAGGACGGGCGTAGTCATGACCTGATGGCGGAGTTTGAAGTGCTCTACCATGACGGTAAGCGTGAAGATTTTGCTCAAATATGCAGGCGGTACGACGAGTTTTCAGCGGCCGTCGGCGGCATGATTGACAGTCTGGAACAGATGAATCCAGTGGATGCAGTCACGCTTCGTCAGTATTTTAAAAAATTTGATTTCTATATCCGTTTTCTGCTGGCTCCGCCTGAGCAATTCAGTATCCCACCGTATGTCGTTCACTTTCAGACAGTTCCGGAAGCTTCACAAATCGGCAACAAGGCCCGTAATCTGGCAGTACTCAAAAATGAACTACAAGCACCGGTTCCTGCAGGTTTTTCTATCACGACCAACGCTTTTATTCAATTAATTGCCCATAATAACTTAAGGCAACCCATTGATACCCTGCTTGCCGGTATTGACATTGAAGACCAGCAGACATTGATTACGCAGTCGGGCAAGTTGATTACCCTTATTCGTTCTGCGGTCATTCCTTCGGCAGTCAGTTTGGACATAATTGCAGCCTATGACCAGTTGGAGGATCAGTTTGGTGATTCGGTACGAACGGCAGTACGGTCATCAGCAATCAGTGAAGACGGTGTGCATTCCTTTGCCGGTCAATACCAGAGTGTGCTTGGGGTCAGTCGTGACACGGTGCTGGCAAGTTACCTTGAAGTTGTCGCTTCAAAATATACGCCGGAGGCCTTGTTCTACCGCATTACCCTGGGGTTGAGTGATGAAGAAACACCCATTGCCGTCTTGGTCCTGGCCTTAGTTGATGCTGCCGCAAGTGGGGTTGTTTATACAGTGGATCCGACAGTTGCAGGCAGTCGGGATCAGCTGGGCGTACACAGTATTTTCGGGCTGGGAGAACTGCTCGTCAGCGGTGCCGCCCATGCTGATAGTTTTTTGTTTGACAGATCCATCAGCACAATCCAGGAGAAGAGGAAGGGGAGGCAGCAGGAAAAGCTTGTTCTTGCAGGTGACCATCTTGTGGAGACCCCCCTTGACGAAGATGAGCAGAATAGTTTTTCCATAAACGATGCATTGGCAGTAGATCTTGCCGGCTGGGGGCGCAGGATTGAGGAATACTATGGCCACCCTCAAGATATTGAGTGGGCCGTAACCAAAGATGAGGAACTTTTTCTGCTGCAGGCTCGTCCTCTGCACCAGCAGCTTGATCCTTCAGAGCAGGTACATACCAAAGAACAGATAGGTGTAGATTCTCTGCTTACCGGCGGTAAGAAAGCATCTGGTGGTGCGGCATGGGGCAAGGTGCACCTGGCGCTCTCAGGTGACGTACAGGGTGTTGAAGAAGGCGATGTTCTTGTGGTGCGCAGCACACCGCCTTCCCTGGTGCGGGTTTTGAGTAAACTCGCTGCAGTGGTGGCGGACAAGGGATCCATTGCCGGTCATTTTGCAACGGTCTGTCGGGAGTTTGGTGTACCCCTGCTGGTCAATACTGAAGGTGCTACCACGACTCTAAGCCATGGCCTTGAGGTAACTGTTGCTGCCGATCATGGAGCAGTGTATCCCGGTCAGATAGAAATGTTGCTGCAGAATCAAGACGGTGCCAGGCCCAAGGACGATATTCCGTATTTTAAAAAACTCAGGGCAGTGCTTGATTTTATCACCCCGTTGCAACTCGTTGATCCACAGGCAGATAATTTTCAGCCTGCTTCCTGCAGATCCATGCATGATATTATTCGTTATACGCATGAGCAGGCAGTGCAGGCTATGTTTTCTCTGGGAGACAAGGTGTCCAGTCGTTCCGGCAAATGTCGGCAACTGCAGACGGAACTGCCCCTTGAAATGTACCTGCTTGATGTAGGTGAGGGGATATGCCCGGGCAGCGGTGATCAGGAGCTTATAGGGCTTGACGCAGTGTGCTCGGTTCCTTTTCTCTCCTTGTGGCAGGGACTCAGTCATCCCGGGGTGGACTGGAAAAAGCACAGCCATTTTGACTGGAAATCATTTGATGATATTGCGTTGGCAGGTGGTGTTGCCACAAAAAAATCAGGAGATTTTGCCTCCTATGCTATAATCAGCAGAGAGTATTTGAATCTTAACATGCGCTTTGGCTATCATTTTACCTTAGTCGATGCCCTGTGCAGTGCAGACAGCCGGGCAAATTACTGTCAGCTAAGATTTGCTGGAGGTGGCGGTGATTATACGGGCAAAACAATGCGGCTTGAATTTCTGGTGGCAGTTCTTGACCGACTTGGTCTGGAGACGAGTGTGCGGGCGGATCTGCTTGATGCACGGGTTGCCGATATAACCGTGCAACAGCTCTGTACTACCCTGGATCAACTCGGTCGCCTGCTTGGTGCCACCAAACTGATGGATATGGTGCTGAAGGATGTAAGTGATGTGGAGCAGTATGTTGAACAATTTTTTGCCGGAAAGTATGATTTTTCAGGATAATATATGAGTTACCAGCTCACTTGGATAACCAGTCAGCTGGCCGCAGGTTATGCCCCCATGTCTTATGAGGATCTCGATACCATTCGAGGGGAGGGGATTGACGCCATTGTCAACCTCTGCGGCGAGTTCACTGATCTGCATGAGATTGAGGAAAAAGCCGGGTTTGAAGTCTACTACCTGCCCACGCCGGACGAGCATGCGCCTGAGATGGCGGCCATGGAACGGGCTCTTGCATGGCTTGATGAGGCAATATATCTGGGAAAGAAAATTTTGGTGCATTGCAGGCATGGCCACGGTCGTACCGGGACTTTTGTTTCCGCTTACCTGCTGCGCCGCGGTCTGGGATTGAAAAAAGCAGAGAAGATTTTAAAAAATACCCGGGCAAATCCTACCAATTACGGCCAATGGAAACTGCTGCGTAAATATAATAAGAAAATGGGCGTATTAACCCTTCAGGAACCGCAGGCTGAGGTCTCTGCCGGTGAGACGGATCTTTCTCCTTTTCTTCAGGAATATGAGGCAGTTCTCGCCGAACTTGAAACAACACTGGCAGGTCAGGAATCATTTTCCGGCTGCGGTCTGGACTCTGATGAGTGCTGCAGTCGTTATTTTGAACTTCAACTCGCTGAAAGTGTCTGGATCCATAACGGATTTAACCGTTTGCTCAGCCAGGATGATCGGCAGCTGGTCATAGAACGGGCGGTGGAGTGTTCAGCTGTCATTAAAACTGTCAGAACTCTGCATCGTTATCACCCCGGTCTTGCCGGCGAAGATTTTGCCCGGACATACGGGGCTGCCCGAAATCCTTGTCCGTTGTATGTTGCAGGAAACTGCATGCTGTATGAAAAAAGACCGTTCAGCTGCCGCTGGCATGGCAGCACACTGTCTGCTGAACAGCTGGAGAACTATACGGAAATGTTGGTCAATATTTCCCGTAACATGTATCTTGCCTTGACTGGAGACTTTCCTCCGGAAGGCGTACTCCTCTTTACCATGGCAGAAACTGTCTCAGGCCGATTTGTCCAGGTTTGTTTTGACACCATGCTGAACAATAAACAATAGTCGTATAACCCGACGCCGTCTTTAGCACTGCCTCGTAGTGCATATCTGCTTATGAAACAGCCCTTACACGAACGGAAAGTCCTGGTCGTTGAT
>CAZQKF010000085.1:0-7412 GCA_964593645.1 uncultured Desulfobulbus sp. | reverse complement strand
CATTCTTCTCTTGGCAATGAAAAATCAACGCCAAGGTTGAGTAACGTATATTGGCTACTTTCAACCCTCTGCTCAACCACGGGTTTTCATGATAAAACAACCGGCCCAATCCGCATCACCAACAGACAAAACTGAGACAATTCAGCTGCGCCCGATAACCCTGGCCTTTCATAAAAAACAGAAATCTTCTGGTTGCTGCGTTACGCTTTTTTCTGCCCATTATCCCTGGCCATATTTATTTTTTCTTTTTCACCTCTGTTTAAAAAACTGATACAGACTGTCATTGCCCTCTGGGAAGTTGTTGGAGGGAGCGGTATTATTGTTATGGTTCTCCTGGCCCCTCCTCCAGTGAATTTCTCCTATTATGCCGGGTTGATTCTTGTTTTCATGATGGCATATACAGTGGTTAAACAACGATTTATCTGGGCGGCGGCAGCTGGTTGGTTTCTGGTCATGCTCTATGAACTTACCGCCATGCCATACTGCTGAGCAACACCCCTACCCTCATCCTTATCAACAATAATTTTACAGCACAACCAAGAGAATTGGGGGAATGTGTTCAGGATGTTGTAGAACAACAGTTATAGAGTGGATAATAGACCGTGGAGAGTTGTGAGTGGAGAAACCGGGCAGGTAAATCATCAACCAACCACCGGCAGTTCTGCCCAGCTGGTAGTATAGGCCGGTGATTTCCGGGTCTGCGGCATGTTCCAGTTTCGGGCCAGCCCGGAAGAGCCATAGCGCAGGACGTCCCGGCCCCATCGGTCATTGACCAGATCCAGTGCTTCCATCAGGGGGGTATTGCGGCTGTCCTCTGCCGGTATAAATAAGCTCTGTTGCTGCATGGCTGCCGGTCTAAGACCGGTCAGCATGATTCCAACCTTGTTGTACGGATGGCCCGGTTCATACAGAGCAGTCAGCTCACGCGTTCCGGCTGTAATCAGAGCGGATGTGCAGGAAGTCGGCTGAAGCAGGGCCACCATCCGGCTGCCGGAAAAATTCGAAATATCCGTACGAAATCTGCTGGTGGCCAGGAAGACATGCAGGTTTCCAGCCGCGAGTCCCTGGTCACGCAGTTTGCGAGCACCAATGGTGATGTAACAGGATACGGCCTCTTTGAGATCCTGCAGTCTGGTCACAGGCTTGCGAAATGATCTGGAACTGACAATAGATTTTCTTGCCGGCAGGCAGGATTCCGGGGTTACGCAGGGATTACCGCGCAGTTCCATAAGCGTTCGCTGCCCGGAAAGGCCAAGCAGTGTTCTGATCCTCTGTGCATTGCTGTTTTTGAAATCAAATGCTGTCCGGACCCCGAAGCGGTTGAGTTTTTCAGCAGACTTCCTGCCGATGCCCCAAATCTTTTCCACCGGGACACTGGCCAGCACTGCATCTGTATCTCTGCACCCCTCCAGGTCAAACACCCCGCGATAGCCCGGGTATTTTTTGGCAACGGATGTGGCAATTTTGGCCAGGGTTTTTGTCTTGCCCAGCCCTACGGATACCGGAATTCCCACACATTGCCCTACCCGCTTTTTCAGGCGCAGGCCTTGTTCTGTCATGGTTCGGTCGCGGCGGGGTGGAATGCGCAGGAACGATTCATCAATGGAGTAGACTTCCACCTCCGGCTCTTCCTGCTGCAGGATAGACATTACCCGGCAGGAGAGATCACCGTACAACGCATAGTTTGAGGAGAAAACCTTAATCCCGTGTTTTTGGATAAAGGATTGCTGCTTAAAATAGGGCTCCCCCATACCGATGCCCAGGGCCTTGGCCTCATTGGATCGGGCAATAATGCAGCCGTCGTTATTAGACAGCACCACAACCGGCCGGTTCCGCAGGGCAGGCTTAAACAGCCTCTCGCAGGATACGTAAAAGTTGTTGCAGTCAACCAGAGCAAAAAGAAAATGCATAATTCTCCCCTGTCAACGATCTGCCGCCGCATCAAGACGTGCTGTGAGCCGGCCGCAGGTCTCTGCAACTGTCTCTGTTGACCGGGCCAGTTGCTGCAGCAGGGGCAGGAGATCATTAACGAGCTTTTCCTGCTCAGCGGATTCCGGCTGCAGCCTGTGGGCTCCCTCCATGTATTTGCGCTTCCAGAATTGCCTGTTTTCATTGTTTTGGCGGCAACCTTGCACAATCCCTGCCAGCCAGGCACTGACCGGCAGCAAGGGGGCTACACTATCAATGGTTGCACCATCCCCACCAGCCATTTCGTCAGACATGGCTGGTTGCACCCGAATCGATTTTTGGACGGCAGCACGTGTTTTTTGTTTTGACAAGATCCTCATCTGCTCGTCTTCTATCTCTTCCATGACAGGTACAGGCGATGGAGCAGCTGCCGGAATTTCCATTTTCCGCCCTACCGTATCAAGGCGCTCTGCCCTATTCATATTTTTAAATTTTCCTGGATTTCCAAAATTTTCCTGCTCTTTATCATTCTGTACCTCCGATAATGGTGCCTTGTTCAACTCAACAGTTGGCTGTACCTGCGACTGCAGCATTGGCCCCTCCATATCACCGCTGATATTTATAAACAAAACAACAGAGGCGGCTGCCGCGAGCAGTGAACCGACCCAGGCCATCTGTTTTGCCTGGAAGAGTGGATGTATTGTTTTTTTTGTCTGTGGTTGTGTCTCCGTCCCCGTTTCTGCATCAATAATTTCAGACAACGCAAGCCATCTGCGGTAACAATCCGAACAGGAGGCAAGATGGCCAAACACCCTGTCCTGCTCGTCAAGTGAACACTGCCGGTCAACAAGAGCGGCCAGCTCTTCATCTGTCAGGCAAGGCGAAGAAACACCTTCTTCTGCAGCCTGCAGGCCTAGCAGGGCAATTACACGATCTGCCTGCCGTTTTTTGTCTATACTGTGTATATCAGCCATTTCCGTTCACCTGTGTATCTTGACGGACAGGTTTGGATATATTGTCGCCGCATATGTGGCAAGAGTAAGCAACAGATTTCTGACAATTGTACAAAACATAAAATTACTCACCACCATGCAGCATTGCCCGGAGCTCGTCACTGATCCCTGCCCGTTCAAAGTCATCACGCAGCCGTGCCAGCAGGCGGCGCAGCTTGCCATGGGCCTGGTTGGCGTTTAAGCCCAACATTTTTCCCGCCCTGGTCACAGACAATTCATCCTGAAAGCAGAGCTTCAGCAGCAGTCGTTCCTCTGCAGACATTGTAATCGGTGTCTGCAGCATGGCTGACAGAGATTTCTCTGTATCAGGGGCATCACCTTCTTCCGCCGCCAGATGCTGAAAGAGCAGCCTGAACAAAATTTTACGTTCTTCCGCCAGCAAAAGGATTTCCGGATCATACTGCTGATCAGGAACTTCCTTTTGCTTACCCGACTCAGTATTGTCTAAAGAAACTTCCAGGCCCTGGTGTGCACCGCAATTCGTTACCCGTTCCAGAACAGTCCAGGCAGACTCTTCAACCTGCTGCCTGTGGCCCGAAGCAACCCGGTTCATGAGCGTCTCCACCGCCTCCACAACACTGAGCCGCTGCAGGCAGAGCAGCTCAAAGAGCATGACCCAGATCCCGCCGAGAGCAGTTATCCAGGCAGGCGGCCGTACTCTGCCGAATTTTTTCCTGGAAAAATCTTCCAGCAATCTGAGGCTGATTGAGGCGATAAAGGTGGAGAGCCTGGCCCGTCCGCTGAATCCCTGCATGCGGCGGCAATTATCCTGCTCCAGCCCGTTGATAACGTACAGGGCCGCCTCCTCGGCAAGGCCTGCGTCGGCAAACCTTCGTCCGGCTATCCGGTTGATCAGAGCCCAGTGGGCGGTTATTTTTTGTGTATAATCCTGCACGTCCCCTATCCGAGTCACACTGATACTGTTGAAAATATCCTTTGCCTGACGGTATCCCCTCTGGACTAAAAAAAACAACAGAAAAAAACACAAGGTCCGACAATTTTCCCGCAGCCGTCCGTCACCTCAGACAGAAGACAAAACATAATCCTCAAATACACAGGGAGACAGCAATGAAGATCAAAGAACATCTCGTGCCCATCATACTCATACTGGCCTTAACCGGCTGCTCTGGCTCACAGGATGCTACTGACCAGCAGGTTGACCGCAACACCCCGAAAATTACCGTACAGGCCGAGCATAGCGACAACAGAATAAATAGAAAAGAAGACCTTGCCAGGATCGTCGGGCAAACCATTGCTGCCTCGTACAGCCCGAGCCTGATACAGATGGAACAAAAAACCATGGCGTTTCCCATGGCTGCAGCAGCACCTGCAGCAGATGTCATTGCTACTGCCCACCCTGCCTGGAACACGGAATCATATAATGCAATCACAGAAAACGGTTTCATCAATGTAACAAACGACCCGCTCTCCACCTTTTCCATTGATGTGGATACGGCCTCATACAGCAATATCCGGCGTTTTATCAACCAGGGTAGCCTGCCGCCTGCAGGGGCTGTCCGCATTGAAGAGATGATCAACTATTTTTCGTATTCGTATCCGCAGCCCACGGGCACCCAACCTTTTTCCGTGACCACTGAGCTTGGCCCCTGCCCCTGGAACATGGACCATCAACTGGTTCGAATCGGTTTAAAGGCAAAGGATATTGACAAAAAAAACCTGCCGCCTTCCAACCTGGTGTTTCTTATCGATGTTTCCGGCTCCATGTCTGCCGCCAACAAACTGCCGCTACTGAAACAATCCATGAAGATGCTTGTCAGGCAACTGGATGCACGGGATCGAGTCTCCATTGTCGTCTATGCCGGCAATGATCATATTGCCCTGCAGCCGACAACGGGTTCTCTGCAGCAGGTAATTTTCAAGGCCATAGATTCCCTGGGTGCAGGAGGGGCTACCCACGCTTCCAGTGGTATCATTACAGCCTATCAGCTGGCGGAACAGGTCTTCATGCCCGGCGGTAATAACAGGATTATCCTGGCCTCAGACGGAGATTTCAATGTCGGCACCACCAGCCGCGGCGAGCTTGGCAAGTTGATTGAAAAAAAACGAGAAACCGGTATCTATCTGACCGTACTGGGATTTGGCATGGGCAATTATCATGACGACTCCATGGAACTGCTGGCCGATAAGGGCAACGGCAATTACGGCTATATCGACAACCTGCTTGAGGCGGAAAAAGTTATGGTCAAGGAGATGAACGGTACCCTGTTTGCCCTGGCCTGCGACGTAAAAATCCAGGTTGAATTCAACCCGGCCAAGGTGGGCGCGTATCGGCTCATCGGCTATGAAAACCGGGCGTTGGCAGACGAAGACTTTAATAATGACAAAAAAGATGCCGGTGAAATCGGTGTCGGCCATACAGTGACGGCCCTGTACGAACTCGTTCCAGCGGGTAGTGCTGAGCTGCCCTCGGTTGATCCGCTCAAGTATCAGCAGGTGCAGACAGATACAGACAGACAGGCCGCATTCGGCGAACTCATGACAATCAAACTGCGTTGGAAACCTCTGCAGACAGATCAATCACTCCTGCTCAGCACAGTGGTTAAGGATACCGCCCCCGCCCTGAACGCAACCAGCAATGACTTTCGATTTGCCGGTGCAGTGGCCGCATACGGCATGCTGCTCAGCAAATCTGAGTTCCAGGGGGGAATAAATTTTGACACAGTGCTCGCCCTGGCAAAAGGGGCCAAAGGCCCGGATAATGAAGGGTACCGTGCCGAGTTTATTCGCCTGGTCGAAATGAGTCGGCTGCTGCAGCAGTAAAACATCGTTCGAATCCCGGTATACAATATCCGGGATTCGGACTGTTACGAGACTTGTATCTCTTGCTCGCTTCTGCTACTATTACAGGAATTATATGGACCCTGTACCAACTTACTCTTTCCCGACAATCGGCTTAAGGTTCAATGACTTCGGAACAACGCCAACAGGATCAACAGACTGCAGACAGAGCTACTATTTTCTGTTTGATTTCCTTTATTCTCGGGGCCTACATAATATGGGCAAACCTTGACCAGGCCGCCTCACCTGACAGCACCTCTACCCTGTTCCCGGTCGCAGTTATCACCATAGTCCACCTGGTGGGCGGAGGCATTGCCTTCTACCACGCACACAAGACAAAGAGTATTTTGCGAAATCTCCATGTCTACGGATATTTTCTTGCTGCAGCCGCACTTGCCGCCTGGCTGCTTATCAGCGGAAGCCTGCCTCTGTAAGGATATCTGCAACAGCAGGCCCCTTGTCAGGCTACAGCGGCTTTTCCGCCCGCCGTCTGTGCCACACGTGCACTCGTTTACCCAGGCAGAGCAGTCCGCGCAGCCACCGAACCTGTCGTGATCTCTGCCGACAGTAAACCTTCATCAGCAATGCGCAGCCTCAGCTGCTCCTGCAAAGACAAGTGACTCCGGCTGGATATGATTTTCCGGCAGATCCAGACTTCCGGCCCAGAGCCAGACAGGTAACTGCTCCTGATCTGAAATATAACCGAAATATTTTGCCGCAGCAGTGACAAATGTAAACTGTTCTTGGGAGAGATGGGCCATGGGCGTGGACCTGTCCAGAAAAAACTGAACCTTTTCATTTTCCGTCACCAGCAGCAGATCATTCTGCTGCTTCATGGCAGCGTCATTTAAAAACCGAACCGAACGTAGTTTGACCCTGCCCTGTACCGTTAAATCAAAATCAAATAATGTTCTGCGCACAACCATTTTATACTGCATACCAACCTCCTGTGTTGTTATTTACCTTGACTGTAACAGGGGCGGTTTGTCATATAGTGATAGACCCTCAACTTTTTTAAAAAAAATGGTAACTTTCCAGCTGCACCCCATCTCGCGACGATCAGGCCGCCTCACATAGGCGGGCTATAGTTCGTTGGCCTGCTCGGAGTCTGTGCTTACCTGCCGCAATATGGAGCACATCTAAAAAGTTACAGCATATAGGTTATGCCAAGATTCTACTGCTAACTGAATAGTTCTAAAAATGTCACTTCTTGAACGAATTTATTCCTTCCATTCCCGAATTCAGGCTGGTCGCTATCCCAATGCCAATGACCTGGCCGCTGAATTTGAAATTTCAGCGGCCACTGCCCACCGCGATATTGCCTACCTGCGCGATAGGCTGCTGGCCCCGCTGAAATTTAATCCGCAGAAAAACGGCTACTTTTACGAAGAAGAGAATTTTCGACTTCCCTTTGAAGACAGCCCCAGGATCGTGCTGTTTTTAGGCGTTCTCAGCCAAATGGCCTCGGAAGCCGGCCTGGAAGCCCTGCCTGAACTGAAACAGCTGCAAAAAAAACTCTCCTCCATGGTTCTTGCCCATCCGGAGCATATCCATGACCTGATCCACTGCGAATGGGTGGAGGTTCAGCCAGTGGACAACAAGGTCTTTGACACGGTTATCAACGGCCTGCTTGAGGGAGTACAGCTGGAGCTGGAGTATATAAAAACATACGGCCGTCCCGGAACCCGCCGA
>CAZQKF010000084.1:0-7531 GCA_964593645.1 uncultured Desulfobulbus sp. | reverse complement strand
TCTCAGCCATCCGAGTTGCAACCCGGCAATGTATCCCCTTGGGATTATGCACCGTGCACTGCACTGTGGCATCACTCATTTGACCAGATGCAGTCCGCTTTTCTTTGTGGACTCCGGTGCGGCGGGTTTGTTTTCAGGCCCGTCAAAACGTACTGCCTGCACAAACCGCTCCTCACCACCCATGGTAAACACCTCCTGGCCGGTAAACTGGCCAAGACGCAGAGTCCAGGTCAGGGACTGGGGTGGTACCGTCAAAATTTGGAGATGGACATGCCACCACTCATCCTTGCGGGTGCGATCCCGCTCAATTCCCGTTACCAGGGCATACACCAGCATCTGCGGTTCTTTGGCCACCAGCAGCACCAGGTCACCTACTTCGGTGGTTTCTTTAAACTGTACATGCTTCTTTAAATCTGCGATTAACTGTTCCATATCCGGCTGGTATCCTTATTTCTATTCAAATTACTGGTTCTTCTCCTGTTATTTTGCAACCCACATGCCCATACACATTACTCTTTGTCGGGATCAGCAACCAGTACAGCTGACTCGAGCACCACTTCGCCCGGTGCAGTGTAACTGCGGACTCCCTTGGCCCTATACATTTTCAACCCATCCAGCAGGGGCAAAATGACCTGATCGATGAGCACCGTACTCTTGCGGCCGGCAGCCTCATCACGAATGGCAACCATGGTTCCGGCCCAGGATGCAAACTCTTTCAAACCGTCAATAAGCTCGGCTGTCCTGGCAAATATAACCAGGTTTGACGGCCACAGCATCCCCATGTCCACGGCCTGAAACAGATCATCCTTGACCAGCCGTTTTGAGCTGAGCCTGAGAATTGCTTCAATCTGTTCCCGACTATCGGCCACCACCAGAAATTTCTCAAGCAGGGCGTACGAGGGCTGCATCAACCCGTTGGCCGCCATGATCGATACCACCGGGATGCCCGCAACCTTATCACGCCTGACCGGCAGGCCGGAAATCATCTTTTCAATAAGCTGTTCTACCTTGTCCCGGTCAGTCAACTCAATACAGCAGCAGATGCGGGGCACTGGAAAAAACCCGGAAGTTCTGATTTCGGCAATATTAAAACCAAATTCGCTGCCAAACAGTGCCAGAAACTGCTCTATCTTCATACCGGTCTGCTTTTCCAGCCAGGCAGTCATTGTCTGGGCTGATGCAAGCTCCGCCTCAGTGCCCCGGGCCAGGGTTTCCTGCCACCAGGCAGGGAGATCAAGCCAGTTACTCCAGAAATAGACCAGCAAATCAGAGGGCATTTTCAGTAAACTGCGGTTTTCCACAGGCTTCCTGGTATAGATGGTCTTTTGGAACGGAGCAAGCTGCTCCGGATCAAACTGGACAATCGAGGTAAATTGCTGAATATTTTTATGTGAGCTGTGAAATATTACCATCCGCTCTGACCCGGGAAATTCTGCTATCCCCTGTGCTCTTTCAGGCAGCAGCAATGGCTGCAGGGAGGAAAACAACGGCTTCAGCCGGGCCAGATCAGCATACACAAAAAAATCATCACGGCCTCGCCCCCTTTTTTTTAGCTGCACATACTCTGGATTGAGCACAAACCCGGTTCGGTCCTGTACCAGGTGCCTGAGCGAGAGCTCTATACTCTGCTGTACAATTGCAAGTCCTGGCGAAATGACGAGCTGTCCATCAACAACGGCACTGTACACCTTCCAACCATTTTCCTTCACAAATTCATGAATAGAAAACCCCTGGTAGGACAACACGCGTCCCGTCCCCTTGATGCGCAGCATTGTGGGCAGGACGAGAGGCAGTACCCGCGCAGAGCGGGGGGTAACCACCAGCAAAAGATGTTCTGCCAGGGCTGCCTGCAGGGTAGCAGCAGACGCGACCTGTTCCATAGGAAGCAGTGCCAATATTGCTCGACCACCGAAGAAATTCTTCACCAGGGGGTCATCCCCCCACTCCATCAGCTCAACAAACGATTCCTGCAGACGCACACGATAGGCCTCAGAAATTTCCAGCTGTTCCATGACACCGGACCAGTCAATGCCCCTTATATTTTGGCCGATCCGTGAATTTAAAAAACCACGAACTGCACCGGTGGCATCTGTCCAGTCAATCATCAGCATGGTCTGCTGCGGCACAAGTTCCATGGGATCCAGTCCCTGCCTGTGCTGAACAGTCAGCAGAGAGATAAGTCCGCCAACAACCAACAAGCTGCATACCAACAGTATAAAACGTTTCATCTACTTTTCCGCAGAACTTTGATTGGTGATATACCGGGACAGGATGGTGACCAGTGTACCGGCATTGATTGGTTTGGCAATATAAGCATCCATACCTGCATGCAAACAGGTCTCCCGATCATCCCTGCCGGCATGGGCCGTCATGGCGATAATTGGAATGCGGAGCCCGCTCCCCTGCTCCAGTTGACGTATTTTCTGCACTGCAGCAAACCCGTCCATCTCCGGCATCTGGATATCCATCAGGATACAGTCAAATTTGCTGTTCTGCCACTGGGAGACAGCCTCCTTGCCGTTGGCAACCGCCACAACCTCAAACCCGACCTGCTCGAGTACGGTAACCGCCAGGGTAGTGTTAATATACTCGTCCTCAGCCAGTAGAATTCTGCCGCTGCATGGGGCGGAAACTTCCGATGCAGCGGCCTGCACCTCCTGGTTTTTCCTGATCGAATCCGTATGGAGCACTGTAAAGGGCAGAGAAAAATAGAACCTGGTTCCCTTACCCGGTGCACTGTCAAAATGAATATCCCCGCCCATGAGCTGCACCAGGTTTCTGGAAATGGACAGCCCCAGGCCGGTTCCACCGAAACGACGGCTATGAGAGGAGTCTGCCTGGACAAAGGCTTCAAAGATAGCCTCCTGCTTATCCGGCTCAATGCCCACGCCGGTATCCAGCACCTCAAAGAGCAGCTGCACTTTCTTGCTATCAAGCAGCGGGCGTTGCACACCAATGCGCACCAGCACAACCCCCTGGCTGGTGAATTTCAGCCCGTTGCCGACCAGATTCATCACCACCTGGATCAACCGATCCTGATCACCTTCCAGATTATCAGGCACAGCATCACTGATATCACAGCGCAGCATCAGCCCCTTTTCCCGGGCCTGAACCTCTTGGTTGCTGATAACCTCCTGCATGGAACGGCGTAAAGAAAAAGGATAATTTTCAATTTCTACCTTACCCACTTCAACCTTGGAGAAGTCAAGAATATCGTTAATAATACGCATCAACCTGCGTCCTGACTCCCGGATAAGCTTCAGGTGCCGACTCTGCTTACTGTCCAGATCCGTTTTCAAGAGCAGCTCGCATAACCCGATAATACCATTCATTGGCGTACGGATCTCGTGACTCATATTGGCCAGGAATTCACTCTTGGCATGATTAGCGGCTTCGGCATCCTCCTTGGCCCGCTCAAGGTCAAGCTCTGCCTGCTTGCGCCGGGTTATATCCTGAACAACCCAGACAACCCCCTGGGCCAGATCCCTCGCCACAATGGCCTTGCCGCTTAAGGCACAGTGGACAGGCGTACCGTCTTTGCGGGCCAGCCGGTACTCAAGATATTCAAGATCACGGACAACCAGCTGCCGGGCATGCTGCTGAATAAAATGACGAAAAGACTGCCGATCTGCAAAAAATATTGCAGACTCTGCAGACAGCAATTCTTCACGCTCATAGCCAAGCATCCGGCATAATCGGTCGTTGACGTTCACAACCCGACCATCACGGATAAGGACTATCCCCACCAGACTGGCACTGAAAATCGACTCAAGTTCCCGAGCCATAAGTAACCGGTCTGCCTCGGCCTTTTTCCCGGCCCGCTTGCCTGCACGGATCTGCGCACTTAACAGTTCCTCACGTTTGAACTGTAACGTCACGGAAATCAGCATGACCCCGGCCACCAGGCTTATAACCGACATGAGCACGACAAAAAACAGAGGATAAGGTGCAGGCTGCAGAGTAACAACCTGCCAGCCTAAAAAATTCACCGGGCATCTATCCACTATAGCCCTCTTGGAATCATACCAAACCAGAGCACCATAAATATCAAACGGAAACGGTGAAAAGCTTGTTACGTCAAATTGACGGCTGGCCGCCAGCCGTTGCAAAGCCTCCTGGGAAATCGGCCTGGTACTGAGAAATCTCCACTGGGGACGACTGGCGGCAAACACAATGCCCTCATCGGTTACCAGCAGAGCGTCCCGTTCTCCCTTTAAAGCGGACAGGAAAGAATCGATGGACTCAAGGCCGATTTTGATGACCGCCACGCCCACAGGCTCTACCACATTCTCTACATACACGGGTTCACTGAAATATATTCCCCGCTTGCCTGTGGTCACACCGACTGCGGCATAATGGTAGGAGCGGCCCTTCATGGCCTCAGTAAAATAGGGTCTGAACCGGTAATTATTTCCAGTCAGGGTTTTGCCTCCTGCAAAAGGTGAACAGGCAACCACGGTTCCTTCCCGATCCAGGACATACACGATGGCCGCGGAAAGAACCTTACGGGCAGTGGATAATATCTGAACAGCTGCTGGAGCATCAACCGGCAGCTCGCCTGTAGTGACAGCCTTAATCGACGGGGCAGGTACCAGGTGCTGCACGGCAGCATCAAAATGATTTAAAATAACTTTATCAATTTCAAAGGCCAGCTGTTCCGTCACCGCCTTCTGCCTGCTGTGATACAACAGGCGGACGGCTTGATCACTGCCGAAAATAATAACAAGGATAGCGCCCAGGGTCAGCACGCAGATTAGGGCAATGCGAAGGCGCAGAGAATCTACGTCTGCATGGAGAGAACTGCCGGAGGTTTGACTGGAGGTACCTGTATTACTCTGCCGCATATCCGCTCCAAGGGAAAGAAAGTGCAGCTATTGTTTCATAAATCAACACAAATGTCAGCAACGAACAGTGGTCGGCAAAAAAAAAGCCGCACCCAAGAGGTGCGGCTTAAACAAATCAGCTCCATTTGCCTTACACGGTAAATTCTGTAACCCAAAAATCATGCTTATTACAAAAACCGGTGGCGTACGCCTTCCCCTTGTAGCCTGCAGGTAGGTCATGGGATGATTCAGGTTTATCCGTGGGTACAAAGGTTTTTGCCCCCACCACCTTACCATCGGCCAAAACTACTGTATGGCGAACAATATAATGCTCAGACGACATGGGATGCTTAGTGGCAAGAGAGACTTTACCCCCTGCAACAGCAACCTCCGGAGCATGACTGCCTACTTTTTCTGCCCACTGACCGGGCTGATCTTTGCTGTAGACAACACCGGCATAGAGGGCGGATGAGGCAAATACCCGCGTCGCTGCCCCAAGGGCTACAACAGAAGCTGCAACTGCAGAAGTTTTCAAAAAATCCCGTCTATCACTCATCGATATTCCTCCAGAAGATTATTTAGATAATAATTATTAATATAGCAGCCGAAAATATTTTGCAAGAATTTTTCTTAACTAGTGTCTGTTTTAGGTTGCAGAGGACATCGTCCCGTCCTGCCACCAAATCAGTTCTTCACCCGAAACTTACCACAAAGAGGGATCATCACCTTTTCCGCTCAATTCAGTCGATAAACCATCGGCTGAACTTTTTATTTTTCAAGAGGACAATATGTCTGTATAGTAAATTCGATAGGTTTTTATTCCAATAGAGAGCATTGCCTTTTCACTTCAGCTCACGGATCACCATGCCGGTTTTCGAGTACACAGCCCTGGACACTGCAGGAAAGACACAAAAGGGTGTTTTGGATGCCGACTCTCTGGCCGCTGCCCGGCAAAAGATCCGCCAGTCCGGTAAGTATCCCGTGGATATCCGGGAGACCGTACCTAAGACCAGGCAGAAGAAAAAAAGTGGCTTTTTCTCACTGCAGAGCGGACCACGGGTCAAACAGCAGGAAATCCATGTCGCCACCCGTCAGCTTGCCACCCTGCTGGGCGCAGGAATTCCCCTTGTGCCCGCCCTGGATGGTCTTATCGAGCAGACCACCAATAAAACACTCAAAACCATAATCACCCAGATCAAGGAGTCCGTGAATGAGGGGAACTCGCTGACCTCTGCCTTATCTGAGCATCCACGCCTTTTTTCAAAAATCTATGTCAACATGGTCCGGGCCGGTGAGGAATCCGGTTCTCTTGACGTAGTACTTGAACGGCTGGCTGAGTTTGGTGAACGGCAACAGGCCCTGCACTCACGAATCAAGGCAGCTCTCATTTATCCAATTTTCATGGCCCTGGTCGGCACCATAGTTTTGTTTCTGCTGATCACCTTTATTGTCCCCTCTATTACCAAGGTCTTCAGCGACCGTAACCAGATTTTACCGCTGCCCACGATCATCCTGATCAAGATCAGCAGCTTTCTCCAGAGTTACTGGTGGCTGGTTGTATTGCTGCTTGTCGGAGTGGCGGCCGGTATCCGGTTTTTTATCCAGCGCCCCAAAGGAAAACGTCTCTGGGATAAGATGAAGCTGACTCTGCCCATGCTGCGGGACTTAAACATCAAGATAGCCGCAGCAAGCATGGGGCGCACTCTGGCCAGCCTGCTCCAGTCCGGGGTACCGCTCATCACCTCTTTGCAGATTGTAAAGAATATCCTCAACAATGTACTGCTGGCCGAAGTCATGGACGAGGCCACAGAAGAACTGGAAAAAGGCAAGAGCCTGTCAGGAATTTTACGGGGCAATCAATACTTCACGCCCATGTTGGTGCAGATGATTGCCGTAGGTGAACAGAGTGGCGCCTTGGAAAAAATGCTGGAAAAGGCAGCAGACAGCTATGAAAAAGAGGTGGAAACCAAGATCATGGCCATCACCTCCATGATCGAGCCGATCATGATTCTGGTCATGGGCCTGGTGGTCAGTTTTATTGTAGTTTCAATCCTGCTGCCGATCTTTGAAATGAATCAGCTGATTAAATAATGGCCGACCGCAGTCAGCTACATATAGGAAGAATAATAAAAGACAAAGGGAAATTTAACCCTTTAATTTACTTCTAAAGGAGATAGCATTGATGTTGTATCCTTATCAAAAAATTACACCTATTGGTCTGTGCAAAGAAAAACACGAACTGCTAGTGATTGTTTTAATGACCATAGTCTTGTTATGTCTTATTCCATCTATCTCAAAAGCCGATGGCAAGCCGTATAAAGTAAAAAATATTGGAAGTGTGTCATGGCTTACGCAGACTGGAGATACTATTTATTTTTGGGGCGATACTGATAATGGGGAAGGAGTATGGACGAGTAATGGTACTGCCGCCGGTACCAACGAAGTATATCAAATATATAATGCATTCCGTTATACGCTAGTTAACGGTAGAGTTTTTTTTGTTGCTGATCATGATGGTGATTTCAATAAAGAACTATGGGTTACAGACGGCAGCGTTGACGGAACAGAGGAAGTCAAGATTATAAATTCAGTATGTCAATGTTCATCGATGCTTGGACTGAAATCTTTTAAAAATATGCTTTTTTTCCAGGGGTACGATGGTATCCATGGTTGGGAACTTTGGAGATCTGACGGCACGCCTGAAGGAA
>CAZQKF010000083.1:0-7574 GCA_964593645.1 uncultured Desulfobulbus sp. | reverse complement strand
TATAACGGCTCCAAGACGACAATCACCCTGAGCAATGCAACCGTGGATGAACTGGGGCGGGTTACCACCAAACCGCATAGCCTGCACGTCACCATCCCCAAGGGCATTACCGAGGGCCAGCGTATCCGTCTGGAAGGCCAGGGTCTGCCCGGCATGGGCGGTGCACCCAACGGGGATCTCTTTCTTGAGATTGCCTTTGCCCCGGATCCGTTTTTTCATGCTGAAAAACGAAACGTCTACCTGACCCTGCCGGTAACGCCGTGGGAAGCTGCACTGGGAGCCACTGTTACGGTGCCGACCCTGGGTGGCAATGTACAGCTCACCATTCCTGCCGGATCCCAGGGGGGTCGCAAACTGCGTCTCAAGGGCCGCGGACTCTGTACAGCCACTCAAAATGGTGACCAGTACGTGGTACTGCGTATTGTCCTGCCGGTACCGGAAAATGATGCACAGAAAAAACTGTATAAACAAATGGCTGAACAGATGCCGGTTAACCCCCGGGCCGAAATGGGCGTGTAACTGCAGGCAGCAGACGCCAAGGACTTGCCACATTACCTCTATAAAATATTATGACTGAATCAATTACCTACATAAGCGGCACAGTACTCGATGAAGACACCCGCTGCGGCCTGAAAGAGTTGTGCACCCTGTGCAGAATTCCACCGGAACTTGTCCAGGATATGATCGACGAAGGACTGATCTCGGCCCCGGGCCCATCGCCCAGGCAGTGGCGTTTCAGCTATCTTGAAATACGTCGGGTCCAGACTGCGGTGCGGCTGCAGCGCGATCTCCGAATCAACCTGCCCGGCTGTGCCCTGGTCCTGGATCTGCTGGAAGAGCTGGATGAACTGCGCAGGCTTCGTCAACACTGATGCAGATAAACTCTGCTGAGGTCAATTCCCTGCTTGAACAGGTGCACGGTCTCTCCCTGCTGCTGGGCACAATACTCGGGATTGTCACCATGGGCATTGTCCTGCTGCTGGTCTTTAACCGGGCCCAGCGCCGGAATCTGCTGCTGTCTCTACGCTTAGAGCAGGCTACAAAGAATAACCGGCACCTGGAAGAGGAGGCCAGGCAGCTGGGCAGCATGCAGCAGAATGTACAACAGCAGAACCAGCAACTGGAGCATGAAAATATCGGTCTGAAAGCGGAGCTGAGCGAGAACGCAACTATTGCCCGTGAACGGCAGCTGCTGTTTGAACAGACCAGGGCGCAGATGGAAGAGGATTTCCAGAACCTGGCCCGCAAGGTGCTAAGCGAACAGGGGCGGATCCTGCGGGAACAACAGACTGAAGGACTGCAGGGGGTTCTGCTTCCTGTCCGTGACCAGCTGGAGGGGTTCAAGAAAAAAGTTGAAGATGTGTACGACCGTGAATCACGGGACCGGATATCGCTTGTCAAAGAAATTGAGCACCTGAAAACCTTAAACGAACGGATCAGCCGGGATGCCCTCAACCTGACCCAGGCTTTGCAGGGAAAAAACAAGCTGCAGGGCCAATGGGGAGAGATGGTTCTGGATAAACTGCTTGAAGAATCAGGACTGCGCCCGGGCCGGGAATTTGAAACCCAGGTTGCCATCCGCGATGATCAGAATAAGCTCAAGCAGCCCGATGTCATCATCCACCTGCCCGGCAAACGCGATATTATTATCGATGCCAAAGTTTCGCTGGCCGCTTACCTCAAGGCCTGCAAAAGCAGTGATACTGATGAGGAAGCCATGCATTTGCGGATCCATCTGGAATCACTCAATAAACACATCAACGGGCTGAGCGGCAAGCAGTATCAACAGCTGCCCGGGTTAACCACACCTGATTTTGTCCTGCTCTTCATCCCGGTGGAAGGAGCCTTCCAGGCGGCAATCAGCGCAAAGCCCGACCTGCTGACCCAGGCCATGCGTAAACGAGTGGTGCTGACAAGTCCATCCACCCTGCTTGCCATCCTGCGTACCATTCATCACATGTGGCGCCTGGATGAGCAGAACAGAAATGCATTACTTATTGCTAAAGAGGCAGGGAATTTATATGATAAATTTGTTGGTTTTGTCGAATCCTTTACAGAAGTCGGCACTCGCCTGAACCAGGCTGTACAGAGCTGGCAGGTAGCTGAAAAACGATTAACCACCGGTCGAGGCAACCTCATCGCCCGGGCCGATGTCCTGAAAAAACTCGGGGTACAGTCGGCCAGAGATCTTCCCGGAAAAAAATAAAATGCATTGTATCACCTTGCAACAACTGCTTCACATCCATTACTGCCCATGAAAACAACTATGAAATATATCGCCGGAACAGCTCTTTGTTCCCTTGTCCTGCTTACCTCCTGCGCCACCAACAACACCGGCCAGATCAAGAGTGACGGAGATTTAGTCAGTCAACCGGTGGGCCATCAAATTGAAGCGGTTCTGATCAAAACAGCTGCCGGGCCGAAGCTTGTCGACATCGTCGCCAACCAGATGGGTACGTATGACAGGCAGGTACTGAACCACGTCTATGAACGGGGTATTTCGTCCCAGACAACATCCTGGGTCAACCCGGATAGAGGCAGCCAGTTCCAGGTTACACCGCAGCCGGCCTATGCTGCTCGGGAAAACCGCTCTTGCCGCAAGGCTGAAATTACAGCGATTATTGCCGGCAAAACAGAAAAAACATATACCACAGCCTGCCGTTATAAAAACGGTCAGTGGCATATTCAACAGTAGGGGCTCCGATGCACTCCGGTACCTTTTCCGTGTCTACCTCCTCTTCCATGGAGTTTGTGGACATTACCAGCAAAGTGCAGCAGGCAGTGAACTCTGCAGGCGTCATCGAGGGAATCTGCTGTCTGTTTAATCCCCATACAACAGCAGGCCTGACTATTAACGAGGGCTGTGACCCGGCAGTCCGGGATGACCTGTCAGGTGTGTTTAACGAGATACTCCCAAAGAATTATCCGTATCAACACGCTGAGGGCAACTCCCCATCGCACATGATGGCCACGCTTACCGGCAGCGGGCTAACTATTTTTATTGGTGACGGCAACCTGCAGTTGGGCACCTGGCAACGCATCTTCTTCTGTGAATATGACGGTCCGCGCAACCGCAAAGTCAACTGGAAGGTTCTGGCCGGATGAGCAGCCCACCTGAACAGAAGAACAATTTTCAGGAAATCTGTTTCGGGCTGAACAGAGCAACTGACGAGCGCTCCTTAGCCATGTATCTCAAGCTGTTCAGCAGGGACGCCTTGCTTGAGACCTTAATTCCCCGCCTTGACGAGAACGAAATCACAACTCTTGTCGACCAACTGACGGCCATTTTACGCAAACATCTGCAGGAAAAGGAATACCACGAACTTTTTCTTGGCGATCGCAACCACCATCACTAATTACTCCCCTGCCCCGAACTCTTTATGAAACCAATGTACAATCTGCGAAGCTATCTTGATATCCTGCAACAGGAAAATGAACTCCTGGTGATCGACGCTTCCGTGGATCCCTATCTTGAGATAGCTGAGATCCACCGCCGCGTTATTGCCGGGGGCGGCCCGGCCCTGCTCTTTACCAATGTAAAAGGTTCTACCTTTCCGGTGGTCACCAACCTGTTTGGCACCAATCGACGGCTGGAGCTGGCATTCGGCAGCAGGCCCCTGGACTTTGTCAGGGATCTGGTCAATCTGGTGGAAAACCTGATGCCGCCGACCCTGTCCACCCTGTGGCAGGCCAAACCCCTGGCCGGGCAGGCAATGAAGATCGGCCTGAAAAATGTTCGTTCCGCCCCGATTCTGGACAACCTGCAGCAACCCTCCCGGCTGACCGAACTGCCCATGCTCACCTCCTGGCATTCCGACGGCGGCGCCTTTGTTACCCTGCCTCTGGTCTATACCGAGCATCCGGACGGGCGAGGACATAATCTGGGCATGTACAGAATCCAGCGCTATGATGACTCCACCACCGGCATCCATTGGCAGATCCACAAGGGTGGAGGCTATCATTATTATGAGGCAGAGCAACGCAACCAGCCGCTCCCCATGACTCTGTTCATCGGCGGCCCGCCGGCTCTTATGCTGGCGGCCATTGCCCCCCTGCCCGAAGACATTCCCGAGTTGATGCTTGCCTCCCTGCTTCAGGGCAAAAAACTGGGCATGGCCAATGATCCCCTGGGCGGGCACCGGCTGGTGGCAGAGGCGGAGTTTGCCGTTAAAGGGGCTGTGCCGCCGAAGCTGCGCAGGCCGGAAGGGCCGTTTGGCGATCATTACGGCTATGACTCCCTGACTCATGACTACCCGGTGTTCCAGGCCACCCATCTCTATCACCGCAAGGATGCCATCTATCCGGCTACCGTGGTCGGCCGTCCCAAACAGGAAGATTATTTTATCGGTGATTTCCTGCAGGAACTACTCTCACCCCTGTTTCCCCTGGTCATGAACGGAGTACACCAGCTCAAGACCTTTGGCGAGACCGGGTTTCATTGCCTGGCCGCGGCCAGGGTCAGTAACCGCTATCCCAGGGAGGCCTTTGCCAGCGGCCTGCGCATCCTGGGCGAAGGCCAGCTGTCACTCACCAAGTTTCTCATTGTGACTGACGGATCTCTGGACCTGGCTGATTTCCCCAAACTCTGGCAGCATGTGCTGGAGCGTATTCAGTGGGACCGGGACCTGTTTATCTTTGCCAATGTATCCCAGGACACGCTGGATTATACCGGCCCCTCGGTAAACAAGGGCTCCAAAGCCATGATGATGGGGCTTGGCCTGGAAAAACTGCGGGAGCTGCCCACCGAGTTCAGCGGCAGCCTGCCCGAAGGATGCGAACGCCCCAAAGTCTTTCTGCCCGGCACCCTGGTTGTCCAGGGCTGTCCCTATACGGACAATTCAGATCTGGGCAAACAGCTCGCGGCCTGGCCTGGTGTTTCTGACTGGCCGGCACTCCTGTTGGTGGACTCAACTGCTGAGGCAACTGTCAGCCTCCAGGAATTTCTCTGGACTTTTTTCACCCGCTTTGAACCGGCAGCTGATATCCATGGGGCAACGCAGCAGGTCAAACGATTCCACGTCGGCCTGACCCCGCCCATTATCTTTGACTGCCGGATGAAGCCCTGGTACACAGATGTGCTGGAGGTGGATCAAGCTACCAAACAGCTTGTGGACGGTAAATACAACTCAATTATCCCTGCCCAGTGGAGATGACACATGTAGGAGCGGCGCCTCGCCGCGAAAACAATGCCATTCGCGGCGAGGCGCAGCTCCTACTCATTAAGCAACCGTAGCAGAGGGCAAATGGAAGAACGCATTCAGAAAATACTGGCCCGAGCCGGTATCTGTTCCCGGCGCAAGGCCGAGGAGTATGTTGCCGCCGGCAGGGTCGCAGTTGACGGTCAGATCATCACCCGGCCCGGCGTCAAGGTGGATCCGGAGTGTGCCGCAATCCTGGTGGACGGCAAACCCATCCGGCAGGAAGAAAAGGTCTATATTTTGCTGAACAAGCCGCCGGGCTATGTCACCACCATGGATGATCCCCAGGGACGGCCCATTGTCATGGATCTGCTGCCGGGTATCAAACACCGCATTTTCCCGGTGGGGCGGCTGGACCTGGACAGTGAAGGGGCCCTGATTCTGACCAATGACGGCGCCCTAGCCAATAAACTTCTCCATCCCCGCTACGAGATCAACAAGACCTACGAGGCCACCATCCAGGGATTTCCCCAACCCTCCGCACTCAAAAAACTTGAACAGGGCATTCTATTGGATGGCCATAAAACCTGGCCGGCATCTCTTAGAATCTTACGTAGAAAAAAGGGGACAACAACCATTGAAGTGATTATCCACGAGGGCAAGAAACGGCAGGTGCGCAAGATGTTTCAGGCGGTTGGCCATCATGTGCTGCGCTTGAAACGCACTGCATACGGCAGCTTGAAACTGGGGCCACTTGAGCAGGGGAAATATCGTTTTTTGAAGAAAAATGATATTAAAAAACTTTTTCTCAAAAAAACCCTTTACAATCAGAAACATACCTGATTTACTTTTAATAGTGATTTTAAAAGACCTGTATTTTCAATGTGTGCGGGACAATGACGAGGATCCTTCTTGATGAGATCAGGACACAGGACACACTGTCCAAGGGAGAGACAGCATGAATAAATCGGAACTAATTGAAACACTGGCCGAAGACATCGACTTGCCGATTCGTGAAGCAGCATCTATCACCAATACCATAATCGACACGATGAGCAATGCACTGGCCGGTGGCGACTCTATCGAGATCCGCGGTTTCGGCAGCTTTGTGGTCAAAGAGTATGGTTCCTACACCGGACGCAACCCTAAAACCGGCGAAAAAATCAAGGTTGCTCCAAAAAAACTCCCCTTCTTCAAGGTAGGCAAGGATCTGCGTGAACGTGTTGATCAAGCCGGCAGGAAGTCAAAGGGAAAGAAATAATCGCTCTTTCCCTGGACTCAACCGACAATTCCCCCGACCAGGTCATAGATATGTGCCTCGGTGATTCGGACAGTGACAATATCACCGGGGTTTGCGTTTCCCTCATTGATATACACACAGCCGTCAATATCCGGGGCCTGGTACCGGGTTCTCCCCTCCAGTAGAAGATCTGTCTCACTGCTTACCCCCTCAACCAACACAGCCTCTTCGCGACCTACGTACTGCTGCAATTTCTCTTTGCTTATCTCCGCCTGCAGCTTCATCACCTGCTGATATCGGCGCTGTTTTTCTTCATGATCCACCTTGCCTGCAAAGCCGGCAGCAGCTGAGCCGTCTTCCTCTTCATAGGGAAATACCCCCACATGATCAAGCTGCCAGCGCTTGAGACAGTCCAGGAGTTCTGCAATATCATCCTCCGTCTCACCGGGAAAACCAACCAGCATGGTGGTGCGCAGGGCACAGTCGGGCAGATACCTGCGAATCATTGTAATCAGGTTTTCAAGATCCTGTTGTCCGTAACGCCGATTCATCCGCTGCAGAACGTTATCACATACATGCTGAAACGGGATATCAAGATAAGGTACAATCCGGGGCTGATCAGCCATTAACTGAAGAAGTTCCTCGCTTGTGGAAACAGGGTATAAATAGAGCAGTCGCAGCCAGGGAAGAGCTGTTTCTTCAAGCAGGGCATTGAGCAGAGTGACAAGATTGGTACTGGAATCAAGATCATCACCGTACGCAGTCAGATCCTGAGCAATCAAGGTTAACTCTTTCACTCCAGCCTCGGTAAGTGCCCCGGCTTCGGCCACCAGATCCTTAATTGACCGGCTGCGCATATCACCACGAATTGAGGGAATCATGCAGTAGGTGCAGCGGTTGTCACACCCTTCGGTGATCTTCAGGTAACTGCGATACGGTGGAGTGGACAACCGTCGCGGCGATCTGCTGTTTACCAGGAAGCGTGAAGGCTGACTGAACACCAACCGCTCCTCCTGCAGCCCGTCAATCAAGAAAAGTATCCTCTCCTCGTCATCAATACCTATAAAAAGATCTACCTCGGGCAGTTCCTTCTGCAGCTCATTGCCATAGCGCTGCACCATGCAGCCGGTGACCACCAGTTTCTTGTCCGGAGCCGTCTCCTTGTACTCACTCAGACGCAGGATCTCATCCACGGC